>JAYTQJ010000745.1:0-14806 GCA_043746775.1 Schlesneria sp. | reverse complement strand
GAGCGGGTCGGCGTCAGCCCCCTGGTACTCACTTTGAGCGACTTTCAAATTGACGTTCAGTGCGACGTAGCTGAATTCGTAAGAATTCAGCCGTCTTTGACGATCATCTGAAGTCTTACGACTTCAGCTACACAACGTGAGTGCCATTGGGCTGACGCCGCCCGGCTCATCCAGACTCGAACGAGACGAGACTGAATTCATGCTGTGCCACACGGCAATCCAGGAGTGACGCCTCTTCCGCTCACCGGTATTCTGCCGACCGTGATTGCATCAGCCTCGGTCGGGAGAGTCGTCATGTTGGAACAGCAGCTTCGTGAACAACTGTCGCGCGTCGGTCAGCGTCTGGGGCGGCTGTGGTTGTGGCGGCAATTGACGTGGTGCTGGATCGGCTTTGCCGTGTTGGCCCTTGCGTGGCTGGGTCTCGGTCGGCCGTATGCCCTGATGTTCGCGGCGATCGTCGGTGGCTCGTGGCTGACGGCGACGCTCTTATGGGTCCGATCGAAGTCACTCGCGCTGGCCAAGTCTGACATCGCGCGACACGTTGAACGCGCGTTCCCCGAACTCGACTCGCGCCTGCTCGCGGCTCTGGAGCAATGTCCCGACGTGCAGTCCGGTCGCTGGAACGTCCTGCAACGGCAGGTCATTGCCGAGGCGGTCCATCACGCGCACATCAACGACTGGACCGACGCAGTTCCCGCGAAACGGATGAGGAACGCGTTCCTCGGTCAATCCGCCGCACTGCTGGCGTTCGTCACGGTCTGTCTCAGCCTGCTGCCAACGGCGGCTCAGCGAGCCAACGCGGTGACGACCACAACGCCGTTCATTTCAGCGCGCACGGTCGAAGTGGGACCAACGATCGAACCAGGTGATTGCGAGATCGAACGTGGCAGCAGCCTGTTGGTGTTGGCGCGGTTCACTGAGAAGTTGCCAGCGGGAGTGAACTTAGTTTGGAAGACGGCCGGTGCCGCTGCTGTCGTCGAACAGAAGCATGGGACTCATGAGACCAATGGGACAAATGCGACGGTGAAGGCGGATCAGGAGCAGCGCCTGCCGCTCACCAAGAGCCTCGACGATCCGATCTTCGGTGGGCGGTTGCCTGCTGTGAAGCAAGACCTGCGTTACCTGATCGACTATGACGGCAAGCAGACGCGCGAGTTCAAAGTGACCGTCTACGATCTGCCGTCGCTCGTCCGATCCGATCTCGAATTGACGTTCCCGAGCTACACCGGTCTCGCAACGAAGAAACTCGAAGACGCCTTCGAGGCGGTCGTCGTCGAGGGAACTTCGATCCGCGTGACGTGCCGCGTCAACAAGCCGCTCGCGTCGGCGAAGCTCGTCGAGAATGAAGCGACCTCACTGACGCTGATCGCTGATCCCGCGAACCCGCTCGTCTATCAAGCCGACTTCGTGCCGACGAAGCGTCACAAGCTGAAGCTCGTGCTGACCGACGACGCCGGGCGCGTGAACCGCGATGCCGAAGAGTTCCGGTTCGAGGCGCTCCCCAATCGTCCGCCCGAATTGAAGCTGGCATTCCCTGGACAAGACGTGAAGGTCTCGCCGCTAGAAGAAGTCCTCGTCGAGGCGAGTGCGTCGGACGACTTCGGTCTCGTCGAGACCGGCATCGTGCTGAGCATCCCCGGCCGCGAGCCGCTCACCATCACACTCGGCAAAGACCAGCCAGGCTCGCAGCAGCGCAAGCTCTCGCACCTACAACGGCTCGAAGAACTGAAGGTCGAGCCGGATGAGTTGATCTCATACTACGTCTATGCCGACGACTTCGGCCCCGACGGAAAGCAACGTCGCACGAGCAGTGACCTGTTCTTCGCCGAGGTCCGGCCGTTCGAGGAAATCTTCCGCGAGCTGGAAGCTCCCCCCGGAGGCAAGTCCCAAGCGGCAGGAAGCCAACAACAAGGCAACCCGCTGACAAAGCTCGCCGAGTTACAGAAGCAGATCGTCGTCGCGACGTGGAAAGTCGTCCGGTCGTACCAAACGAAATGGAACCCGAAGCTGGCCGAGCAAGTCACGGTGATCCGCGACAGCCAACAGAAGGCCATCGAACAACTCGAAGCACTCGCCGAGAAACTGTCCGACGCGAAGTCGCAGAAAATCCTCACGTCGATTGCCGAACAGATGGCCTCCGCCGATCGGGCACTTGGGCAATCATTGAGCGAATCGAGCCTCACGCCGCTCACCCCCGTCGCTGCGGCTGAACAAGCGGCCTATCAGGGGTTACTCAAGCTGCGCGCCCGTGAGCATCTCATCATGAAGGGGTCGCAAAGCGCGAGCGGCTCCAGCGGCAGTGCCAGTCCCGCCGAGCAGCAGATGAAGGAACTGGAACTGTCCAACAAACAAAACCGCTATGAGGACCAGAAGCAGGCTCAACAACAGTCGGGCCAACAGCAGCGCGAAGACCTGGCGATGCTCGACCGATTGAAGGAACTGGCCAAACGCCAGCAGGGCGTGAACGAACAGCTCAAGGAATTGGAGGCGGCTCTTCGCACCGCCAAAACCGAGGCCGAGCAGGAAGAGTTGGAGCGACAACTCAAACGGCTCCGCGATGACCAACAGCAACTGCTTCACGATGCCGATGAACTTCGCAACAAGATGGCTCAGTCGCCTCAACAAGAAAAACTGAACGACACGCGCCAGCAATTGGAACAGACGCGGCAACAGATGGTCGATGCGACCGAGAAGCTGCGCGAAGGCCAGCTCTCACAAGCCCTCAGCGCCAGCACGCGGGCCGAACGTGAACTGCAACAGATGCAGGAGGACTTCCGCAAACAAACAGCCGCTCAATTTGCTGACGCCATGCGCACGCTGCGCGAAGAGGCGCGACAGCTTGCCGAAAATGAAAAGCAACTCGCGGAGAGACTCGCCGCCTTGCAGGACGAAGCCAAAAAATCGCTCCGCCAATCTAAGGACCGTCAAAATTTGGAGGCCGAGTTCAAGGAGCAGCGTCAGCAAACGAACGATCTCGTCGATGCGGCGAAGACTGTCGTCGAACAGTCCGAGACCGCCGAGCCGCTCTTGTCGAAACAGCTCTACGACACCGTCCGCTCGTCGCGCGAAATGAAGACTGATCAGGCTCTCGATGCCACGTCACAACTGCTCCGCGCCGGGTTCCTCCCCGAAGCACAGAAGGCTGAGGAACAAGCCCGCGCGGGAATCGAACAACTCAAACAGGGGATCGAGAAGGCAACGGAAGGGATCCTCGGCGACGAAGTCGAATCGCTGAAACGAGCCAAGCGCGAGTTGGCCGAACTCGCCGAACAACTCGACAAAGAGATCGCGATGCAGCAACCGGGTAAGGCGGGTGGACAGAATGATGGATCACAAAATGATGGGAAGCAGGCAGGGGCGAAGCCGGGGAGTGGAGAAGGTTCGCCGAAGGAAGGGCAACCTCCTGGCGAGGGCCAAAAGGGAACAGGCAAGCCCGGCAAAGGTGAAGGTAAACCGAGTCCGTCTCCGGATGGCAAAGGCTCACCTCAAGATGGCAAACCCTCACCGAACGGTCAGCCGGCTCAAGGCGGCTCACAAGGCGAAGGAGCAGGCGGTGAAGGCGAGTCGCCGAGCGGCGAGTCCTCCAACAAGCCGGGCAAAGCGGGACTGCGAGGCCAACCACAACGCGGCGGCGCGAAACCGAGTGCCGGTAAATCACAAGGGGGCGATCAAGGGGGCCAGGGCGGAGGCGCAGGGAGCGGCAACGAAGGACCGCTCACGGGAGAAAAATTCTCCGAATGGAACGAACGCCTGCGCGAAGTCGAGTCGATGGTGAGCGCCCCCAAACTCCAAGCCGAAGTTGCCAAGGTCCGCGAACGTGCGAGAAGCGTCCGCTCCGAATTCAAACGCCACTCCAAAGACCCCAACTGGGACTTGGTCCGCACGACGGTCAGGGAACCGCTCACCGAACTCCAACGCCAACTGGCCGAAGAAATCGCCAAACGCGAATCCCCCGACTCCCTCGTCCCCGTCGATCGCGATCCCGTCCCCACCCGCTACCGAGACTTGGTGCGCGGCTACTACGAACGGCTTGGCAGCGGGAAGGCCGAGGGCACGAAGCCAAAGTGACGGCGAGTGAGTGGTGGCTTCCTGTGTTCGATCATATTGGGCGTCGAGTTTTGGGTGACACAGCATGACCGGAACAGAATGTCTTAAACACGATGGATCGAAATGGGAGCTTCAACAAACTCATTCTCTACTCGATGCCGCACTGGCATTGCTGATCCTGATTCCAGGTATCGTCTGTTTCGTACTTTTGACAATGTTTGCCGGGAGCAAGGAAATTTGGCGTGACAGCATTGCGGCTTTGATTCTGATTACCTTTCTGATTTTTATTGGCGGTGCATGTTGTTCATCGGGACTTTGGTTCATGTTTGGCAAGTGTGGCTCCAAAATCGACAAGGCTGAGTCACGAGTCGTCTCTTGGTGGTCATTGCTGTTCCTCTACAAAGAGCGATCTTGCGACTTGCGTTCGTTCAACAAGGTGGAATCTGTTGCGCATTTCGGAAAGGGGCCGCCTGCCTACAAAGTTCTGTTGACAGATACAACCACTTGGAAATCTGTGAGGGTCGTTCGAGAATGTGACCAGAGGATCGCAAATCGTCTCGCATCTGAGTTGGCAGTATTTGTTGGCCTGCCATGTGAATCTGGTTGAGTTCAGGCGGGGTGGCCCTGCTCGAGTGTCCAAGTAAGTGAGGTGTGCCACGGCTTCGGAGTGAAGTAGGGTGCGTGGAGTCTTCGGAACGCACCGGACGGGAATGTTGGCAACCATCGTGGTGCGTTGCGAAGACTTCACGCACCCTACTTGCTGGCCGATGATGAAATCGAAATGGCTCTGGAGAGACACGACGTGACTCAACGACAGTGGGCAAAACGCTCGCACGCATCGATCGGATAGGGTAGGCCGTATGCGGCGCTGCCAGGCAATGACATCTGAATCAGACCCAACACAGACTTCGTTCATTTCCGAGTACTCAAGGATCGTTCCGATGAGCATTAGTGACGTAGGGTGCGTGGAGTCTTCGGAACGCACCGGGACGGAAATGTTGGCAACCACCGTGGTGCGTTCCGAAGACTTCACGCACACTACGGCTCTCTCTGACAGATGGAAGGAATGAACATGCCAACGAAACAGGCTGCCTTGGAACTGCTGAACAAACTTCCCGACGAATGTACCTGGGACGACATCATGTCCGAGTTGTTCGTGCGTCAGAAGATCGAGGCCGGGATTGCAGATGCCGACGCGGGACGAGTTGTCTCGCACGAAGAGGTTTTCGCGGAGCTGAGCCGCGATGACGATTGAATGGACTGAAACGGCACGGCAGGACTTGCGGGAGATTCGCCGTTTCATCGCGCGCGATTCCAAGAAGTACGCCGCCCGGATGATCGCCCGCATTCGTGAAGCGGTCGAGTTGATGTCGGCCAATCCGGAAGCGGGGCATTGGCTTCCAGAAGTCGAGTCGCGGAACATCCGCGAGATTTACGTCGCCAGTTATCGCATCGTCTATCGAACTCGCGGAGAGGTCATTCAAGTGTTGACCATCATCCACGGCGCACAAGATTTTGATGGAAGGCCGTAATGAACCCCTGGCGTAGAACGCTCATTGATGAACCGTTGATTTAGGTCGCACACGGTTACGAAGACCCCTCACCCTAACCCTCTCCCCGCAAGGCCGGGGCGAGGGGACTGGAAACGACATCGCAACACATGTTTTCTTCTCACCTCACCTTCGCAGCACTCGTCATTGGCGGTCGGGAATGGATCGCGCCGGCTCTTGGGTTGGTGGCGGTTGCGGCGGTCGTTGTGGGCTGGCGGTACTCGACTGCACTACTCGACACGCGCACTCGGTGGATGGCCGGGGCGTGCAAGATCGTCGCGTTGGGATTGCTCTGCCTCTGTCTGATGGAGCCGTTGTGGAGCGGGCAGCGGGCGCGGCCGGGGGCGAATTTGTTTGCGATTCTGGCGGATGACAGCCAGAGTCTGACGATTCGCGATCCGAAGGCCGATGCGGCGCGGGGCGACTCGCTGAAGAAACTGCTCGCGAATGAAGAGGCTCCGTGGCAGGTGCGGCTCGCGCAGGACTTTGATGTGCGGCGGTATGCCTTCGATTCGCGTCTGCAAAGTGTGGCGGACTTCTCGCGGTTGGAGTTTTCCGGGTCGCGGACGAACGTTTACGCGGTGTTGAGTAACTTGAAGGAGCGTTTCAAAGATCGGCCGCTGGCGGGCGTGTTGCTCTTCACCGATGGGATCGCGACCGACGCGACGACGACGTTTGATGCGGCTGGTTTGCCGCCGATTTATCCCGTGATCGTGGGAAGCGGCGACGGACATCGCGATCTGGCGATCAGTCATCTCACCGTGACGACGACGGCGTTCGAGGATGCTCCCGTCACGATTCAGGCGGATGTGTCGCAGCTTGGCCTCGCCAAATCGAAGGTCACGGCGAAGGTGCTCGATGAGGACGGGAAGGTCGTCAAGGAGGAGACGCAGGCGTTTGGAAGTGACTCATCGCCGCTGGCGTTTCGGTTTCAGATCAAGCCGCTCAAGCCGGGGCTGTCGTACTACGAGGTGAAGATCGAATCGGACGCGATCAAGCTCGAAGAGGAATCGACGGCGGCGAACAATCGGCGGCTGGTGGCCGTCGATCGCGGAGCCGGGCCGTATCGCATCCTCTATCTCTCGGGACGGCCGAACTGGGAGTTCAAGTTTCTGAAGCGAGCAATCGAGTCGGACGAGCAGGTTCACCTGACGGGCGTGATTCGTGTGGCACGGCGTGAGCCTAAGTTCGACTGGCGTAGTAAAGATGGCGAATCAACGAACCCGTTGTTTCGTGGCTTCGACCGGACGACCGAAGAGACCGAGCGTTACGATCAGCCGGTGTTGGTGAGGCTCAACACGCGCGATCCGAACGAGCTGCGCGACGGCTTCCCGAAGAAGGCCGAAGACCTTTATCAGTTTCACGCGGTCATCGTGGACGATCTGGAATCCAAGTTCTTCACGGCCGATCAGCTCGCGCTCTTGGAACGCTTCGTGTCCGAACGCGGCGGCGGACTGTTGATGCTCGGCGGGGCGGAATCCTTCCATCACGGCGGCTATGAGAAGACACCGGTCGGGCGGATGTTGCCGCTCTATCTGGATGCCGCCTCGGCGATGGAGAACGCGGTCATTGCGACCGGCTTCCGGTTGTCGCTGACTCGCGACGGTTGGCTCCAACCGTGGGCGCGGCTCCGTTCGACCGAGACCGAGGAACAACAACGGCTCAAGGAACTGCCGAGCTTTCGGACGCTCAATCGCACGGGGGGACTCAAGCCCGGTGCGACGGTGATCGCTGAAGTAACCGATGTCGCGGGACAGAAGCATCCCGCGCTGGCCGTGCAGCGATTCGGACGCGGTCGGTGTTCGGCGATGTTGCTCGGCGATTTCTGGCGTTGGCAGATCGAACGAACCGACGAGCAGCGCGAGAAGGATGACCTCGGCAAAGCGTGGCGACAGATGGTGCGGTGGCTCATCGCCGACGTGCCTGATCGGATCGAGTTGAAGGTCTCCGAACGAGACGACGTGGGTCAACCGTTGACTCGCCTCGAAGCCCGCATCCGCACGAACGAGTTCCAACCGCAGGACAACGCGGCGGTGAACGTCACGCTGCGGCTGCCCGATGGGACGACGGTGACTCAACCGGCCGAGCCGTCTCTCGCCGAAGCGGGCTTGTACGAGACGACGTTCGCGTCGAGGCAATCGGGCAAGTATCACGTCGGCGTCGAAGTGATCGACGGCGACGGCAAGCCGCTCGGCAGAAGCGAGACCGGCTGGGTTGCCGATCCCGCAGCCGACGAGTTCCAGCGCGTCGCTCCGAACGTTGATCTACTGACTTCACTCGCCAAGCAGACCGGCGGCGAAGTGGTCAGCGCGGACAGCCTCGAAGCGTTCGTGAAGTCATTGCCGATGAAGAAGGCCCCGCTGACGGAAGCCTACACGACACCGCTGTGGCATCAGTCGTGGGTCTGGCTGATGATCGTCGGCGGCCTGTGCGGCGAGTGGGGATTGAGACGATTTCGGGGGTTGCCATGAAGACGAGAAGTCAGGAGTCAGGAGTCAGAAGTCAGAATGAAAGCGGCAGCAGCGAGTGGCAGGCGCCAGAGAAGGTGTATTTGAGCTGCGAAGCAGCGTCAGCGAGTAGCCTTGGGCGTCAGCCCAAGGTTGGTCGAGAATGGAATGGACCAGAGCCGCGAAGCGGAGGCAGAGGTTCCATCGTCGGCATCTGCCGCCGCTTCGCGGCTCTGGCAATCAGTACCGCCGGAAGTCCGTGGGCTTATGCCCACGGCTATTTGCTGCCATCGCTTCGCGATTCACGAATGGCACCGCACAAACATCGAAATACATGCTTGGCGAGAATGTTCGCGATTCTTGTGTCGCAGCTCATGATCCCGGTTGTGTTGTATGCCTCAGATGTGAAGGCTCTCACGTTGGGCAAGCCGACCGTCATCGTGGTCGTCGGGGCGGAAGGGGCGGTGACGTATGAGAAGCTGTTTCATGAATGGGCGGATCGGTGGATTGGCTCCGCGAAGCAAGCGGGTCACGAGGTGATCGCGATTGGGCGCGAAGTGGGTGACTCGAAGGAAGTCGATCGGATGCGGTTGCAGTCGGCCATTACAGCGGCTTCCACGGAGAAGCACGCCGAGTTGTGGATCGTGCTGATCGGCCACGGGACGTTTGACAAGCGCGAGGCGAAGTTCAATCTGCGTGGGCCGGATGTTTCGGCGAAGGAGTTGGCCGAGTGGTTGAAACCGGTCGCGCGGCCGATGGCGGTCGTGAACTGTGCTGCTGCGAGCTCGCCATTCTTGTCGGCGTTGGCGGGGCCGAACCGGGTGGTGATCGCAGCGACGAAGAGCGGTGCCGAACAAAACTTCACGCGGTTCGGCGACTTCATTTCACGAGCCATCGCCGATCCGCAGGCCGACCTCGACAAGGACGAACAGACCTCGTTGTGGGAGGCGTACCTCGCCGCATCGCGCCGCACGGCCGAGTTCTATTCCACCGACGGCCGCTTACTCACCGAACACGCGCTGCTCGACGACAGCGGCGATGGCCTCGGTGTGCGAGCCGATCAGTTTCGGGGACTCATGCCGATGGAAGAGACCAAGGACGGCAAGCCGCTCGACGGCCAGCACGCTCATCAGTGGCACCTTGTCCGCAATGCGACTGACTCCGCGCTGCCGCCCGATGTGCTGAAGAGGCGGAACGAACTTGAACGAGCCGTCCTCGCGCTGCGGGATCGCAAATCGAAGCTGCCGGGCGATGAGTACATGCGGGAGCTGGAACGGCTGCTCGTCGAACTGGCTGAACTCAATGAGTCGGCGGGAAAGTGATCGACGTAGGATGGGCACTCTTGCCCGTCCCGCCCTGCCGCTTCGCGACGCAATTTTTCTGCCGCTCTCTTTCTGTCTCCATTCTTCGCCGTCGAAGAATGGAGACAGAAAGAGAGCGGCAGAAAAATGAGGATGAACGAGTTATGGCTGGCATCAATGAGAAAGATGTCACTGGGCTGCAAACTGAAACTGTGACCAAAGCCGGACGGGCAGGAGTGCCCATCCTACAAGCGGTCACTCGCGACAAGTCGGTCACTCGCGGGTGATGAATTCGTCGAGGTTCATCAGAACGCGGGAGACAGCCATCCAGGCGGCGGCTTCCGGCGGGGCGACATCGGCGGGGAGCGGCTGCGGGGCGAAGTCGGTAGCGGACTTGAGGTCGCTCGCAAAGTGAGCGCGCTGTTCGTCGAGGTAGCCACGCAGGCGGGCGAGTTCTTGGGACGAGGGCGTTCGCGAGAGACAGAGTTCGCAGGCGAGCGTGATGCGTTGCGAGTCGTCGCTCATCGGTGCGGCCAACAGGCGCGAGGTGAGGCCGCGCGAGAACTCGATGAACGTGAGGTCGTTGGCGAGCGTCAGGCTTTGCAGCGGGGTGTTCGATCGGACGCGACGTGTACACGTGACGTTGGCATCGGGGAAGTCGAAGACCGTCATCGCCGGGTAAAGGCTCGACCGCCAGAGCTGCGTGTACATCGCCTTGCGATGCCGGTCGGAACCGGTCGCGGTCTTCCACGGTTTCTTGTCTTGAGTGAAGTCGAACACGCCGTCGGGCTGCGGCGGATAGACCGGCGGGCCACCCAGCTCTGTCGTGAGGAGACCGCTCGCCGCGAGCGCCGCATCGCGAATGATTTCGGCATCGAGACGCAGGCGGCTCTGTCGCGCGAGGAGCTTGTTGACCGGATCGCTCTCAGCCAACTCGGGCCGATGGCGCGAGGACTGGCGGTAGGTGGCTGAGGTGACGAGGAGGCGGTGGAGGCGTTTGGTATTCCAGACGGGTTGAGGGTTGAAGATTGAGGGTTGAGGGCCAGAAGGAGAGAGCAATGCCGACGCGATTGCCGATTCTCTGGTCTCTCCACGCTCGTCTCTCGACTCTCCCGCGAACTCAGTCGCGAGCCAATCGAGCAGATCGGGATGTGACGGAGGTGTTCCTTGCGTGCCGAAATCGTTCTCGGTTTCGACGATGCCTCGACCGAAATACTTTTGCCAGATGCGGTTCGTGGTGACGCGCGCGGTGAGCGGGTTGCCGGGCGCTGTGAGCCAGCGGGCGAGGTCCAGGCGGGTTGAGGGTTGAGGGTTGAGGGTTGAGGGTGAAGAGGGAGGCGAAGACGGCGCGTCGGGCTGTGGTTCTTCTTTCTGACCCTCAACCCTCAACCTTCCACCATCAACCACACCTCGACCCTCAACCTTGCCCAGCACCGCTGGCACGGCCGGTTCGACCTTCGCACCCTTGCGCAGGAAGTCGCCGCGCAGGTGGATGAAGGTGTCGCGCGGTTTGGCGAGTTCTTGCATGACCATCGTCGAGGGGAACTTCGGTTCGTCGGTCCGGAGCTTCGCGATCTGTTCGAGCTGCGGGTATTTTTCACGCGCGATCGGCTGGCTGCGGAAGTAAGCATCGACATCGCGTTTGTGGACGGCCGAGCGATCACGCGGCGGCAGATCAACGCCGTTCTTCACGTTGAACGGCAGCTTCTTTTTGTCGTCGTCGGTGAGCGTCTTCTCCCATTCGTACTGATCGTTGAGGATCGCTTCGGTCGAGGCTTTGATCTCTTTGTCGAGCTTCGCGATCTCGGCACGAATGGTCTTTTGACGCGCGGGTTCGCCGCGCTCGAATTGCTCGCGCGACGGGACGTCGATGCGCGGTGCGGCCGGGTCGCCGCCGTTGAAGGCCGCGTTGTTGAAGAAGGCCATCAGTTGGTAGTACTCGCGCTGGCTGAGCGGGTCGTACTTGTGATCGTGGCATTGGGAGCAGCCGACGGTCAGTCCGAGAAAGACCGTGCCGGTCGTGTTCACGCGATCGACGACCGCTTCGATGCGGAACTGCTCGGGGTCGGTCCCGCCTTCCTCGTTGATGAGCGTGTTGCGATGAAAGCCGGTCGCGACAATCTGGTCGAGCCGCGCGTTGGGGAGCATGTCACCGGCCAGTTGCTCGATGACGAACTCGTCGAACGGCAGGTTGCGGTTGAACGCATCGACCACCCAATCGCGGTACTTCCAAATCGTGCGCGGCTGGTCGCGGGTGTAGCCGTTCGAGTCGGCATAACGGGCGGCGTCGAGCCAGTCGCGGCCCCAACGCTCTCCAAAATGGGGCGAGGCGAGTAGCCGATCAATCAACCGTTCGTAGGCATCGGGTGCGGCGTCGTTGAGAAATTCGTGCAGCTCATCGGGAGTCGGAGCGACTCCCAGCAGATCGAGTGTCGCGCGGCGGAAGAGCGTCGCGCGATCAGCTTCCGGTGACGGCGCGATGTGATCGTGATCGAGTCGCGCGACGACGAAGCTGTCGAGCGGGCCGCGCACGGCGGCGGGTTGCTTCACGGCGGGAACGGGATGTCGCCGAACGGGCTGGAACGACCAGTGATCGCTCTGCTTCGCGGCTTCGGCTTCGGCGATCTCGTTCGCGGGAGACTTGGCTCCGTCGTCAATCCATTTGCGAATCAGAGCGACCTCTTCGGCGCTGAGCGCTGGTTCCTCGGGCGGCATCTTCGACACGCCCTCAGCTCCCGAGATGGCCTGCACGAGCAGACTCTTCGCCGAGTCACCGGGGACAACGGCCGTCCCGCTGTCGCCGCCATCGAGCATCCCTTTCGCCGAGTCGATCCTCAGCCCCGACTGCTGCTTCTTCGGGCCGTGACACTCGCCGCACTGCTTCGCCAACAAGGGCTTTACGCGGGTCGAGTAGACATCGTTCGGAGCGGCCTCCTGAGCGAAGGCGATCGCGCCCGACAGCAGTAGCAGTCCACAACAGACAGAGAAACATCTGACCGGCATGTGGCGATCCCCGATCCACGGCGTGAAGGCAGTTGGCATCAACGTAACCTGTAGAGGCGAGAAAAAAGTAGCCGTCATCGCTCCGCGTGACGAGCCTTCGCAGTTCGACTGGACTGACTCAGACGCTCGTTCGCAAAAGGCTCATCACGCGGAGCGATGATGGCTACTTTGAGGAGAGACCAATGAGTGAAGGCAATTCGTCACGGCGGGCGAGTATCACGTCGGGCATTGGCACGGTCAATCAGCACTGTTGCGGCGTTCCGTCACGGAGTCAGTTCCCTTGGACAGCGCGGTCGGTTACAGAAGTGCGGCGATGAGGGCGGATGGGAACACTGATCGACGCTGATCTTCACTCATTCTGATCAGCGTCGATCAGCGCAGATCAGTGTTCCCTTCCGTTCTTGGTTCGCTCCGAACCCGTTCTTGCTTCGCTCCGAACAGAGTGCAGATTTCGGACTGAGCAACGTGCCCGTGACTTGCCCCCACGGTGTTCTTTACTCCGAAGAAGTTGCGTCTCACAGCCCAGGGTTGCCGCGCTTTGCGGCTACCCTGGGGAGGTTCGGATTGAGCGGCATCTACCCCAACGGGGTTGCGTCATAGGTCAAGGCTGACGCAACCCCGTTGGGGTAGATGCCGCTTGGCACCCCCTGACCCAGGGTAGCTCGCTCCGCTCGCAACCCAGGGCTGTGAGACGCAACTCCTTCGGAGTAAAGACAGGCTCTGCTCATCGCGAACGAGTGACAACGCGATTCTGTTTGGGTTGCGGGCCAAGCCCGCGCTGAGTGATTCTGTCAACGTGGAGAAGTCATCATGCCTAGTCGAATGTCGTTCCAAGTTTTCATCGTGGCTCTCGCGTTGGTGAGTCTGTCGCAGTCGAGCCATGCAGCAGACAAAGCGAGCGCGGGCCAGCCGAACGTCGTGTTCATCTTGGCCGACGATCTGGGGTTCTCGGACCTCGGGTGTTATGGGGGCGAGATCGAGACACCGAATTTGGATCGGCTCGCGGCGAATGGGTTGAGGTTCACGCAGTTCTACAACACGGCGCGGTGCTGGCCGTCACGAGCGGCGTTGCTGACGGGGTACTACGCGCAGCAGGTCAATCGCGATCCTCAAGGTCAGCGGCCGAAGTGGGCGGCGCTGTTGCCGCAGTTGTTGAAGCCTGCCGGGTATCGGTCGTATCAAACGGGGAAGTGGCACGTCGATGGACCGATCCTCGCCGGAGGGTTCGAGCGGTCGTACGACATTGCCGATCAGGACCGGTTCTTCAATCCGCAGCGACTCACCTTGAACGATCAAACCATCGCGTCGCCGTCACTCGACGAAGGCTATTACGTCACGACAGCCGTCGCGCAACGTGGCGTTCAATTCTTGAACGAGCACCAACAGGAGCATCGCGGCGAGCCGTTCTTTTTGTATCTCGCCTTCACGTCGCCGCACTTTCCATTGCACGCGCTGCCCGAAGACATCGCGCGCTACCAGGACCGCTATCGCGATGGCTGGGACGTGGTGCGCGAGCAGCGTTGGAAGCGGCAGCGCGCGCTGGGGCTCCACACGGCGGACCTCTCCGCGCCCGAGCGAGAAACGTTTCCGAAGTGGAACGTGGATGAGGCAGGTTTGAAGACGAAGATCGGCGCGGGCGAAGTGGGGCGAGCGGTTCCCTGGACGGAGTTGTCTGCCGAGCAGCAGCAGTTCCAATCGACCAAGATGGCGATTCATGCCGCGATGGTGGACCGCATGGACCGCGAGATCGGTCGCGTGCTGGAACAGCTTCGCGCGATGCAAGCGTTCGACAACACGCTCATCTTCTTTGCGTCAGATAACGGGGCGAGTGCCGAGCAAATCATTCGCGGCGACATGCACGATTCTGCCGTGCCACTCGGTTCGGCGAAGAGTTATCTCGGGCTTGGTCCTGGCTGGTCCACGGCGGCGAACACGCCGTTCCGCAAGCACAAACATTGGACTCACGAGGGAGGCATCTCGACGCCGCTGATCGCTCACTGGCCCGCCGGGATCACGGCAAAGGGCGAGCTGCGACGAGCGCCCAGTCACTTGGTGGACATCGCGCCGACGCTGCTCGAACTGGCGGGCGTCGCGGCTCCGAAGACCTTCAACGAGGAACCGCGTCCGTCGTTCCCCGGCCGCAGTTTGGTCGCGTCCTTCGCGAAGGAAGACGCTCGTCCGCGCGAGCCACTCTTCTTCAAGCACCAAGACAATCGCGCGCTGCGACACGGCGATTGGAAGATCACGGCTGCGGGAGCCGACGCGGCGTGGGAACTGTACGACCTCGCCACCGATCGTTCTGAGATGCACGATGTCGCGACAAAGCACCCCGAGAAAGTGAACGAGTTGGCAGAGCTGTGGGCGGCTCGCAGCACCGAGTACGCCCAGCAAGGAGCCACCGGTGTGCAGCTGCCTCGGACGGGACAGGGGAAGGCGAAGAAGTGAGGATCGGCGCAGC
>JAYTQJ010000744.1:0-6242 GCA_043746775.1 Schlesneria sp. | reverse complement strand
CCCGTTCACTCTCGCTCAAGAGCCAGGGGGCTGACGCCGCCCCGCTCCGAAGACCCGAAGAGGGCTAACGCCCAAGAGTCACGCCCTCCAGCCAGTACCAAAAAAACAACGGAGACCGACCATGCTGCCCTCATCGACGCGACGTGACTTTCTGCGACAACTCGGAGCTGCGGGGATCGTCTCGCTCGGCGCGATGCCGCCACGGTTCATGACGCGCGCGGCGGAAGCGGCGGGGCCGGTGCCGCGCGATCAGCGAGTCCTCGTCATGATCCAAATGGCGGGAGGCAACGACGGGTTGAACACGCTCGTCCCGATCGGCGACCCGGCCTATGAGAAGGCTCGGCCGGGGATCGGCTTTAAGAAGGGGCAGGCTCTGAAACTGAACGACCAGTTCGGGCTGCATCCGAATCTGACCGGGCTGCGCGAGCTGCACGACGAAGGGAAGCTCTCCATCGTTCAGGGGGTTGGCTATCCAAACCCGGATCGTTCGCACTTCCGCTCGATGGACATCTGGCAGTCGGCCGAACCCGATCGCGCCGAACCGCGCGATGGTTGGCTCGGTCGCGCGTTGGAGTGGCAGTTCGACCGGCAGCCGTTGCTCGCCGAAGCCCTCACGCTGGGAACCGACAAGCTGCCGTTGGCCTTCGTCAGCAGCCGCGTCAACGTGCCGACGCTGCGTCGCGTGGAAGACTTTCAATTGGCGGATGGCTCGGGACCGGAAGCCAATCGGACACTGACTCGCTCCGCTCAGAAGCGGCTCGCCGGAGAAGCCGCTTCGTCCGGCAGCGAACTCGATTTTCTCAGACGTGCGACGACGACGGCCCTCACCAGTGCCGAGCGATTGAAGAGCCTGTCGTCGTCGTACAAGACGACCGTCAATTATCCGGGGACCGCGCTGGCGAACCGACTCAAGCTGATCGCTCAAATGGTGGCGGCCGACTTCCCCGCACGCATGTACTTCGTGTCGCTCGATGGCTTCGACACGCACTCGCAACAGCAGCCGGGGCACGCCGCGCTGATGGCCGAGCTGTCCGGAGCGATCCGCGCGTTCGAGCAAGACCTGACCGAACACAAGCTGTCGGATCGAGTCGCCCTCGCGACGTTCTCTGAGTTCGGACGCCGCGTTGCCGAGAACGGCAGCTTGGGGACCGATCACGGCGCAGCGTCGATGCTGTTCGCGCTGACTCCTTCCGGCAAAGCAGGCTTCCATGGCCAGGCCCCTAGCCTGACCGACCTCACCGACGGAGACCTCAAGTTCACGACCGACTTCCGCTCGGTCTACGCCACACTGCTGGAGAAGTGGCTCGAAATTCCGTCCGAGGGAATCCTGGGCGGGAAGTTTGAGACGCTTTCGTTTGCGTGAAGCGGGAGTTTTTCTGACTCCTGTCTCCTGATCCCTGACTCCTGCTTTCCTTCCTTCCCACGCCCGAGAATTGCCGTCGGGACCGCTCGCCAGCTTTGAGAGCTGTGGCTAGAATCGCCCCGAACTTTGCGGGTTGTGCCAGTTGTGAACAACCGGGCACAAGTCCCGGCTGCCTGTTGCCGATGAGCGTGGGCAGCAGCGGATGGGGTTGGATTCGTCGGGCGTTGGATCAGTCGAGAGGGTGCGATTCATGGCTAAAGCAGGCGGACGGAAGAAGGTTCCCAAGGAAATCGCGATCATCAACGCGGACAACTGTACCGGTTGTGAATCGTGCCTTGAGGTCTGTCCCGTGGACTGCATCTACAAGGTCGAAGGCGAGTCGATCGCCGGGCTGCAATCGTGGTGCGAGATCGACGTGGAACGGTGCGTCGGTTGCGAAGTCTGCATCCACATCCCGACCAAAAAGACGGACCCGTACGAACTGACGGTCTGTCCGTGGGACGCGATCATCCTCGTGCCGACCGTGCAGGTCGCTCAAGCCGTGGCGAACAAAGGTGGCCCACCGGGCTACATGCTTCAGCACTGGGACCGCCTTGTCGTTCCCGCTCAACGCTTGGCCGAACTCGCGGCGGAGCAAGCCAGCGCGAAGTGACTTGGCTCATGAACGTAGGGTAAGCGTCTCGCTTGCCCGTACCGCAATGGCAGTCACGGGCAAGCGAGACGCTTACCCTACGATCCGAGGAAGTCCGGCTAACAAGGCTAAGCCGGACTTCGGCGTTTTGGACTTCGGTTTAGTTCTTGGAATTTGGTTCTTGAGGTTTCTCCCTCATGGCTGCGAGATTTCGAGTCCTCATCACGGATCGAGCTTGGCCGGACACCTCGATCGAGAGCGAAATTCTCTCTCGGGTTGGAGCCGAAGTTGTCGAACCGACCTCAACGGATGAGGCGGCACTCGTGACCGCGGCGACGGATGTCGATGCCATCGCGACGAATTGGGCCTGCGTGGCGGAGGCCGTGATGCGGGCGAGCGGCCGGTGTCAGACGGTCGCTCGGTTTGGGATCGGCGTCGATAACATCGCCGTCTCCGCCGCGACGGCACTCGGGATTCCCGTCACGAACTGTCCCGACTATTGCGTGAGCGAAGTCTCGGATCACGCGCTCGGTCTGTTGCTCGCGTGTGCCCGGCGGATCGGCTTCTTTCATGGTCGGACGAAGCGTGGTGAATACCGGCTCGCCGCCGCACGACCGATGCAACGCATTGCCGGTCAAACTTTGGGACTGCTCGGGCTGGGACACATCGCGCGGGAGTTGGTTCCGAAGGGGCGAGCACTCGGTCTGAACGTCATCGCGCACACGGCGAGTGGCCGCGATTACGTGACCGGCGTGCGGATGGTCCCCTTCCCCGAGTTGCTCTCGTCGAGCGACTACGTGTCGGTCCATGCTCCGCTCAATGACTCGACTCGCCGCCTGTTCGATGCGGCGGCGTTGGCTCAGATGAAACCGACCGCGTATCTCATCAACACATCGCGCGGCGGGTTGATTGATGAAGTGGCGTTGTGGGACGCCTTGCAGGCGGACCGACTCGCGGGGGCGGCGCTCGATGTCTTCGAGCCTGAGCCGCCCGATCTGTCGCGGCCGCTGTTTCAGGATGAGCGAGTCATCGTCACGCCCCATGCGGCGTTCGTCTCCGAGCAATCGGTGCGGCAACTGCGGGTGCAGGCGATCGAGCAAGTGGTCGCGGTTCTGGAAGGCCGTCGCCCGAACAATGTGCTCAACCCGCAAATCTATTCTGGTCAGTCTTGATCGCTGCCGTTCACCCATTGGGCGCGACGCTCCCGCCGTCACCACGCTGCTTTGTGAGCTAGCGTTCTCCTCAGACAGCACTGCGGAAGCGATCTGCCAATCGAAGCCTGATGCGCGAGCGAAGGATCGGTGGCCGTGCGTGCTTCGCTTGCGCGTCAGGCTTCCGTGGGTCTGCATCGTTTTGTCGCTCGCTTAAAAGGATTCTGATCGTGGGCGCCCGCCACTCTCGTTCCAAAAACTTGGCCAATTCCGTCGAAGTCGTGGCCGCAAACGCCGTCGCGGTGACGGAGGACCTGTCGTTGGAGTTCGGTTCCACGCAGACGACTGTTCAAGAGGAAGTCTCGGACGATTCGCTGTTCGTGCAGTTTGAATCGGACGACGCTCCTGCCAGTGACGAGCCGGTTCCGCTGGCGTTGACCGAAGCGTCTGTCGTACCCCAAGCGTTCGACGCTCCCTCTGTCGATGAACTCGACGGCCTGCGCGAACAACTCGACGGCAAGGACGAACTGATTTCGGCACTGGTCGTCGAACTGGAGCAAGTCGTCGAGCAACTCGACAGACTGCAGCGCAGCGGCAGTGAACGACCACGCGGGCCGGGAAGTTTCACAGCGCCGAGCGGCTCAAAACTGTCACCGGAAGTTGCGGAAGAGCAGCAGCAAATCTTTGGTGATCTTCAGCGCTTCGTGCAGCAGTGGGACGAGCTTCAGCCAGCCAGTGTGCTGGGACGGATCGAGTCTGAATTGGCTGCGATGCGTTCGCTGATGACACACGGCTCCCATTCGCTCGCCCCGTTCGACGCCTCGGCTCGCAAGCGATTGGATGCGACAAGCAGCTTGGACGGCGTGCTCGCGCGGCTGGCCATCGAGACACCCGATCACGTGCGAACGGAGTCTCCGATTGCCGGTTCGAGTTGGGAGTCGATGAAGCGGCAGATGCTCGGAGAGGACGACACCGCAGTCGTTGAGGAACACGCAACGGCCGTCGCCTGCGTGGATGATCGGCCGATCGAAACGACATCCCCCTGCGACGAAGAGCTTTCGCTGGAGCGGTTCACCGGACTCCACGCAGTCGATCTCGACGCAGCCACGCGGGAAGAGTTGCAGGCTGCTTGCGCCGATCGAGACGCAGTCATTGTGCAGCTCACGCGCCTGTTGCGATCGCACAACAACGTTGCGTTGCCCGCCGATTGGAGCGACATCGCGGGTATCCCGGACGAAGTGAAAAGCCGCGCCGACCAACTGGTGTCACGTTTGGAAAAGCAGGTCCAACTGGCCGAGGTGGAGCTGTCCTTGGACCGGGCGCGACTGTCTCGTGAACGGAGCCAAGTACAAGCCGAGCGGGCCACCATCGAACGGCATCTCAAACGCCTCGGCCTCAGTTCACTCGACGAGCTGGAGAACATCGCCGTTGAAAGCGGTTCGGCCTCGGATCGGCGCTGGATGCGATTCTTGGGAGTGAACCGCCGGTCGTAAGGCGGGACTGTCCTCGATCAAGCGAACCCCACCGGGCTTGCCCCGGTGGATTCAGGTTTTTGCACTACTTTTTTTGCGCTCACCCAAATTTTGCACTCACCCAAATCCGTGATGCGAGTAGTGCAAAAACCCGCGAGCCACCGGGGCAAGCCCGGTGGGGTCGCTTGCTTGGGGACCGTGCAACGCGACGGCTACCGCGATCGTCGGGCGGGAGCGGCGTCGTCGGCATAGCCGGCCTGCTGGATGGCCGACTCTGGCGATGCTGAGCCTGGCTGGCGACTGGCCGTCTGGTCGAGGAATGCGCTGACCGAAGTCAGTGTTTCTTTGCGCTGCATGATCTCGGAGCCGTCGGCCAACTGAACGGACATTTCGAGATAGCGATTCATTTGCGAATTGGTGGGCAGTCCGGTTTTCCGGTCGATCTTGCATGTTCCGTGACAATGGCCACCGCGGACGAACACGCGCATTTCACGGTCGGCGTCGCGAACCACGGTCGGCACTTTGTCGCCCAATACGTTGCCTACGAGGCTGATCTCGGCAGTGGTGTCGGTGAGACCATCAAGGACACAGCGCGTGTTGACCTGTACGGGAATCGGGCCTTCAGTGCGGCGCGGCTTCAGATCCCACGACTGGCCCACTTTCACGGCGACGGCAGGACTCGTTGGATCGTTGCTGTAGGGCAGCAGGCCGATCCCGTCATCCACAAAGTTGGCCAGATCATGCTCGCTGTGAACTCCTTCGAGTTGTTGCAGCACCGACGAGCGAAGATGGGACGGCACATCCTTCACACAGCGTTGAAGGAACTCGGCAAAGCCAATCAACTGCTCGACCTTGTTGTCGGGGCCGATCCAAAATGAGAAGCCGTTCTCGTTCAATCCCGCGTAGGCGAGGGCTTCCGGCGGGATCGGTTGCTGCGGCGAAGCGTCTGACGAGTATTCGACTTTCTTCCCGGCGATGTCGTGCGAATAGCGAACGCGGTGATAACGAACGCTCAACCGTTTGTGACCGTCACGCAGCTCTTCGACGCTCAGAGACAGGAGCATCTCAGCCAAGGACCGATAGACCGAGATTTCACGACCGACGGCTTGTGTCAGCCGCTGCTCGACACGCTTCGTCAACGGGAAGCGATCCCCGACCTTGAGCTTCAGTTCCAGCTCGGCCGCAGTCGGCATTTCGTCCGACTTCTTGCCGTCGCCATCGCCCAGCTCAGTCCCCTCACCATCCTCTTCGAGGTCCGCGAGGTCCACGTCTACATCGGCCTTGCTCCCTTGGAAGTAGTTGCAACCGGGCAGCCCGACCAATAACAAACCCGCCAGCGCGAACAACCGCAGCGTAGAGAACGTCATTTTGAAGAACGGCACTGTCGAGAACCGCATCGTGAAGACCTTCCTTGGTCAAGGACACCGTCAGACGAAGAGGCCACCGAATCGCTGTGAGATAATGCAACGCGGCCCCCGCGAAGTGCGGGAACATAGCAGTCGATCCCAATCGCGCAAAGGTGAGCTTGCCGGGCAGCAGGGCCATCGCCTTTTTCAGCGTAGGGTGGGACCAGCTCGCTTCGAGCGCCGGCCCACCATTGGGAATCGTCGAGAAATCATGGTGGG
>JAYTQJ010000743.1:0-6244 GCA_043746775.1 Schlesneria sp. | reverse complement strand
GCGTGAAGCCGCTGCTGGAACAGGTCGTCCGTCGTGCGCATCGAGGCCTGCGTGTCCTCGATCTTCTGCAACGAGGCGTTGGCTTCAAAGATGGGCGTCCCGGTGAAGCCGAAGAGCTGGGCACGCGGAAAGAATTCTTTGATGGCCCGATGGTTCTCGCCAAACTGCGAGCGGTGGCATTCGTCGAAGATGAAGACGATTCGTTTGTCTTGCAACGCTGCGAGAAGTTCCTTGTAGGTGGGCTGGCCACTTTTCGCCCGTTGCTTGTTGCGTTTGCTGCCTTCATCCAGCGCGAGGCCGAGTTTCTGGATCGTCGTGACGATGACCTTGTCGGCATAGTCTTCCGAAAGCAGACGGCGCACGAGGGCGGCAGTGTTGGTGTTTTCCTCGACGCAGCCTTCCTGAAAGCGGTTGAACTCTTCCCGTGTCTGGCGGTCGAGGTCTTTCCGGTCCACGACGAAGACGCATTTGTGGATGCGGTCGTTCTCTTTGAGCAGCGTGGAAGCCTTGAAGGAGGTCAGCGTCTTGCCGCTGCCGGTCGTGTGCCAGATGTAGCCGTTGCCGCTGTCGTCGTCGATGCACTTCACAATCTGCTGCACGGCATAGACCTGATAGGGCCGCATGATCATCAGCTTTTGCTCGCTGACCACGAGGACCATGTAGTGGCTGATGGTCCTGCCGAGGTCGCATTTTCTAAGGAATCGCTCCGCGAAGGAGTCGAGGTGGGTGATCTTCTTGTTGTCCTCGTCTGCAAACTCGTAGACGGGCAGGAAGCGCTCTTCGGCATTGAACGCGAAGTGGCGGGCGTTGTTGTTGGCAAAGTAGTACGTGCGGTCGCGATTACTGACGATGAAGAGCTGCATAAAGCAGAGCAGCGTTTTGGTGTAACCGTTGCCGGGGTCGTTCTTATATTCGACGATCTGCTCCATGGCCCGGCGCGGGCTGATGCCGAGGGTCTTCAGCTCAATCTGCACCACAGGCACGCCGTTGATGAGCAGAATGACATCGAAACGGTGGTGGCTGTTGTCCGTGTTGATGCGGAGCTGGTTGATGACCTCAAAGCTGTTCTTGCACCAGTCTTTGATGTTGACCAACGTGTAGTTCAGCGGCGTGCCGTCGTCGCGAGTGAAGGCGTTGATGCCGCGCACGGTCCTGGCCGCCGTAAAGACATCCGGCGTGATGATTTCGTCCAGCAGGCGGGCGAACTCCGCGTCTGTCAGGCGGACGTGGTTCAGTGCTTCGAACTTTTCGCGAAAGTTCTTCTCGAACGCAGCACGGTCGCGAATGTCCGCGCGACATTCGTACTTCAAGCCTCGAAGTTTTTCGATGAGCTGATCTTCAAGTTGGCGTTCGGGTGTCGTCATGGCGATCATTGGACTGGATTTACCGAACTTTTGCGATGCGACAGCCTATGTCCGATTCCTGCTATGCGTGCAGACGGAAAAGGTTCCAAGACGGAAAAGGTTCAAGCCACCGTTCCGAGACGCAGACGGGAGACGGAAAAGGTTCCGAGACGGAAAAGGTTCCAGCCACCGTTCCGCGTCCACCGTTCCGCGTCCACCGTTCCGCGTCAGCCACCGTTCCGCGTTCCATGGCTATGTCCTTTGAGTGCGTGATACTGTCGCAAATGGCCGCACCCGTGTTTCTACGAGTGCGGCCCGGTGAGGTGACTTAGCGTTTCATCCCTCGCGGCGTTACTTGTCGCCCGCGCCCTTAGTGAGGGCTTCCAGCACGCTGTCGAGGCTGAAGCTGCCGGCTTTCTGGCTCGGTGGGAATTCCTTGAAAGTGGCGAGGAACTTGCCGACGTATTCCTGCGCGGG
Source organism: Schlesneria sp. (assembly GCA_043746775.1). GTDB lineage: Bacteria > Planctomycetota > Planctomycetia > Planctomycetales > Planctomycetaceae > Schlesneria. Next base: position 4,424 of record JAYTQJ010000743.1, on the reverse strand, counting down.
CACGAGCAGGAAGAGACGATCCGCGCGCCACTTCCAAGCTTCCCAACCGTGCGAACCTTCCTCAAAGGGATCTGTTCGGATGTTGAAGATGCGGGGGACACGCAGAGCCACGAAAGGCTCCTCCCAGACATCGAAGCCGTGGGCACGCTGCTCGGCAAAGACGATCTTCCACTGATCGTAACGCAGCCCCACTAGAGAGCCGTCGTCGTTGAAGTAGAAGAATTCGTGGCGCGGGCTGGAAGTTTTTTCGGCGAGCGCGTCGGTGATGTTGTAGCCGTCCAGATGCACTTTGAAGGTCTTGTCGCCGACCTTCATTCCCTTGAGCAGCTTCTCCTTCACGTCCGGGTCGCCTGCGGCAGCGAGCAGCGTGGGAAGCATGTCTTCATGGGCGAAGATTTCGTTGTTGACCGTGCCGGGCTTGATGACGCCGGGCCAGCGGATGGCGCACGGCACGCGGTAGCCGCCTTCCCAGTTGGTATTCTTCTCGCCACGGAAGGGCGAGACGCCGCCATCGGGCCAACTGGCCTTCTCTGCACCGTTGTCGGTCGAGTACATGACGATGGTGTTCTCTTCGAGGCCCAGCTCCTTGAGCTTGTCGAGCAACTGGCCGACGTGACCGTCGTGCTCGACCATGCCGTCAGGATAGACGCCCAGGCCGGTCTTGCCCTGGGACTCTTTCTTCAGGTGCGTGTGGATGTGCATGCGGGTGGAGTTCCACCAAAGAAAGAACGGCTTATCCGACTTCGCGGCCTTGTCGAGGTAGTCAAGCGAAGCCTTGGTGATTTCCTCGTCGATGGTCTCCATCCGCTTCTTGCCCAGCGGTCCGGTGCTCTCGATTTTCTGGGTGCCATCGGGCATGGCCCAGGTGTGAAGCACGCCGCGCGTCTGATACTTCTTGATCATCGCTGGATCCTTGAAGTAGTCCGGATTCTCGAACTCTTCTTCCGCGTTGAGGTGGTAGAGCGAGCCGAAGAACTCGTCGAAGCCATGCGCGGTGGGCAGTGTCGAGTCGGCGTCGCCGAGGTGGTTCTTACCGAACTGCGCGGTCATGTAGCCCTGCGCTTTGAGTAGTTCGGCGATGGTGACATCGCGCGCCTTCAAACCTTCCTTTGCGCCCGGCAGACCGACCTTGAGCATGCCGGTGCGGAATCCGACCTGACCGGTGATAAAGCACGCGCGTCCCGCCGTGCAGGACTGCTGACCGTACCAGTCTGTGAACATCGCACCGCCCTTGGCGATGCGGTCGATGTTGGGCGTCTTGTAGCCCATCATCCCCTGGTTGTTCATGCTCACGTTCCAGTAGCCGATGTCGTCGCCCCAGATGATGAGGATGTTCGGCTTCTTGCCCGCTTTGGTCGCCTTCTCGACTTGAGCCAACGCGACCGCGTTGGCCTCGGCCAGCGCGTCGGCGAGAGCCAACGTGCGGTCCAGTTTCGTGTCACAGCACGGTGCTTTCGCCGCCAGTGTGATTGCTTTCGGTTCGGCGACGATGCCGCTCACCGGCCGAGCGGCATCGGCTCGCGCGGCGGTCGGCGGTCCGCCCGACGCGGCGAGGTAGCCGAACGCGGCTCCCACCGCGAGCACGGCGGCAGTTTGAAGTTGCCTGGAAATTTTCATCAACGCTTCCTTTTCAAAGAGGTTCGACTGATTCGTGGCTGACGCAGCTTGCGTCGGTCACCCGCGGACGCTGACAGCGTCTGCCACGTTACGGAGACTTCACACACCTGAACCCGACATGGGACATTCCCGTGTCGGGTGACAAACCATGCCGAGCACTCGGCCGATAGCGCGAACAATACTGGTCATTGCACAAGAAGGAACCGCCGCGTTGTGCTCGGCTGGAAGATCGCGGGTTGCGCGGATCAAAGCCGCGTTCGACGAGTGGGTTGGACATCACTTTCGAGCCGGCTCTACGAGCGTAGGCGTCGTGGTCGTAGCCGTCCGCGCACCACTCCCACACGTTGCCCGCCATGTCGAACACGCCGAAGCCGTTCGCCTTAAACGACCGCACCGGAGCCGTCCGCACAAAGCCATCCGCCTTCAAGTTCGTGTGCGGAAACTCTCCCTGCCAGATGTTGGCGAAGACGCGCGAATCGCTCGGAGCCTCATCGCCCCAAACATACGGCTTGTCGATCAACCCACCGCGCGCCGCGAATTCCCACTCGGCCTCAGTTGGCAATCGCTTGCCCGCCCATTTCGCAAACGCGACCGCATCATCCCACGAAACCTGCACGACGGGATGATCTTCACGGCCATCGAGATTGCTCGCCGGTCCTTCGGGATGTTTCCAATTCGCGCCGGGAGTCCACCTCCACCACTGCGAGAAATCTTTGAGGTCCACCGCCGCATCGGTCATCGTGAAGACGAGCGACCCCGCCACCAACTTTTCTTTCGGCGGAGCCGGTGTCCCCGGCGGCGACTGCGCGAGAATCTCCTCGACGGTCGGCACCTTCTCGGCCGTCGTGACGAACCCAGTCGCCTCAACGAACTCGGCGAATTGCGAGTTGGTCACTTCGGTTTCGTCGATCCAATACCCATCGACGCGGACTCGATGTGCCGGCTTTTCATCCGGCCAGCCGAGTTCCGAATCGGTCCCCATCGTGAACTCACCACCGGCCATCCAGACCATGCCCGGCTCAGTTGCCCCACGCGGCTTGGTTGTCGGTTGACTGGCCGGCGATTCACGAGTTTCACGCTCAGCTCGCTGCGAGTTCCACGTCTTAGTCACGGCAAAGACGATGGCAAACGCCGCCAACCCAGCACCAAGAGTCAGCAAGTTGTTCTTCATGAGATGAGCTTTAGAAGTGCAGCATCCGGCTATTCGCGACGTCACGAGCGTCCGCGGTTATTTCACTCGCACGGCTTGGCCGACGTGACCGACGTAGTCCACGAAGATCAGGTCTTTCTCAGTGATGACTCGGAGCGTGAACGGAACCTTGGCATTGACGCGGTCGGGATCAACGGACGCCTTGAGGTGAAACCAGAGCTTCCCTTTTTGGACGCTCCACGCACCGCTGGAAACCGGAGCCTTCACGAAGACTTTTTTGAACAGCCGCATCTCGGTCGATTCGCGAGTCGTCGAGAAACCGCCATCCGCGTTGAGCGTGAGCACCAACGCCCCGTGCGCATCGCTGTACTTCCAGGTCGTGCCGCTCAGCAGCTTCGTAGCCTCGTCGTCACTGAGCAATTTGGCCGAGCCAGCCGTCGAGGGTTCGGGATGATCGGCCGGTTCCGTTGCTGCCGGCTTATCGGTCTTGGACGGCTTGCGTTCATCAGCCGCGATCTTGCGGCCAACCGGCTTGAGCGTCAGCAGCATTCGCTTCGAGCCTGCCTTCGCCGAGAACTCGCGCGGGCGAGTCGCATCTTCGGCATCGGCGACGCAGACCAGCAGCCGGTCGCTGTCGAACCGATAGATCCCCATGACCTCACTCTTGTCGCGGCTCTTGATTTCGATTCCCTTCGGATACTGAGTCGCGTCAACAGCCAGAATCCGGACCTGCTTTTTTCCGTCGTCCGTCGATGTCGTAACGATCGCGTTATCGGCGATCTCAATCTTCCCGCCGGACGGCAGCCAGTCTTCGATCGCGCTCGGCGGAATCACCTTCCCGTCTTCCACTAGCTCGATCACCTGCCAGTGACCTTGAAGCCGCTTCAACTCCGCATCGTCGGCAAGGGCGAGCGACGCAAACACGAACAAACCCCAGGCCGCACAACAAACACTCAAACGATACATGAACTTGACTCCGTTCTATTGGTAAGAAAACTCCATCGAGAACAGTGGCCGACGCTGCCACTGCTCAGAACTCTGTCTGATATCGCTTCGTCATGTCTTTGCGAATCGCGGCGGTGGCGTCTTCGATTTCCTTCCAACTATTGAACCGCACGGCTTTGGCTTGCGCCTGTTCCTCGGTGTCGATTTGAGCCTTCACGCTGGGCGTCGAGCGGGCCGAGCCGTAGCCGTTCTGGTCGTAGTTGTATTGATAGTTGCCATACACGCTCGACTTTCGCACGCCCGACTTGATGCCGCTCGCTCGTTCGGCGAGGGCCATCGTGCGGAAGGTCTCGCCGACTCGCGCACCCCAAGCCAGCAGGTCGTCATCGACGTTGAGGATCGGCAGCGCGTCCACCTTGCGGCCGTAGCGTTCCATCCAAACCGCGTGATTGTCGCGTGTGTCGCCCAGAGTCTTGCGGAGGTCTTCGATCAGCACTGCGATTGATTTGAAATACGTCTTCGATGCGGCGGCCTTCGACGCCTCGGATGGCGACGACGAACTGGGCGTGTCGGGAATCTCGCCCTTCAATGTGCTGAACTTGACCGAGGGAATCTCCAGCAAGCTGAAGACTCGGCGGAGTGCGTCGGTCGAGAACGTCCCTTCCAAGACGATCGACTTGCTCTCGGTCTTCGCCGTCCACTGGTCGAGTCC
>JAYTQJ010000742.1:0-2852 GCA_043746775.1 Schlesneria sp. | reverse complement strand
CACTGCTTCGGAGTCCTCGGAGAAGCAGTGCCGATTTGAAATCGACCGGTGATCTGCACTGCTTCTCCGGGGACTCCGAAGCAGTGGCACGATTAGGGACGCTCGCTGCCAACGAGTTCACGGTGACGGAGCGATGCTCATCGGTGACGTTCACGTACACGGCGCGAGTCCGTTCGGCGGGGCAGGTCGTGCTGCCGGGAGTGCGGCTTACGTTGAAGGATGCGCAGGGGTTCTTTCTCGCCGAACGATTCATCGCGCTGCCGCAGACCTTTCGCGTGTTGCCCGCTTATGCCGAAGCGGGCGATGTCCATCCGATGGTCAAGCGGACGAACTCATTGCCGCAGCATGGCATTCACCGGTTGCAGCGGTCGGGATTGGGATCGGAGCTGCTCGAACTGCGCGAGTACGTGCCGGGCGATCCGCCGAAAGCGATCGCGTGGAAGGTCTCGGCGCGGCGCGACAAGTTGATGACGCGGCAGTACGAATCGGAAGTCCCCGTGCGAGTGCAGTTGTTTCTCGATGGCTCGATCAACACGCGACTCGGCGGGTTTGGATGTCGGTTGCTCGACCAGACGACCTACGTGGCGGCGAGTGTCGCGCGGGCTGCGATCTCAGTCGGCGATCCCGTCGGCGCGATGCTGTTCGATGAACGTGGGGCCAAGCGTCTGCCGCCTCAAGGAGGCGAACGAGGCTTCTACCGATTGCTCGACGCGCTGGCCGACTTCTCGATCAACCCGGTTCCGCCCCAGCAGTCACTCACGCCGCAGATGCTCGCCGCCGCGATGAGCCTCGCCGGAGAGCGGTATCCCGAACTACTCGATGGCCGCGTAAACCAGATTCCGTTCACGATCTTCCCGATCCTGTCGTGGAACCGTCGCCGCTTTCGCGAACGATTTCTGCTAGCGGGCGTGTTGGCTGAAGTCTTTCAACTCACGGCGTTTGAGCAGGTCCGGATGATGCACGAGCCATCGTTCATGGCCGAGTCCGTGCAGCGGTTCCTCACGGAAGCGGGCGTCGCGTGGATGGAGCCGCTGGTCGCCGGTCACGAATGGTGGGATACCGATCACGCGCGAACGGCCACGCTAGCCGAGGCTCTCGTGAAGGGAGTGACTCACGCCCGCGACAACGAAGTCTTCGTCATTCTGGCCGACTTGCTCGACTGCGCACCGGGAATCGCCGGGCTGTTGCCTGCGGTGAAGATGGCCTTGGGACGACATCATCGCGTCGCGTTCGTTTGTCCGTCGCACACGTTTCGCCGCCCGACGATCTCATCGACCGAACCGGCGACAGACTCGGTGGACGATCTCGTTGCTGCCGCCGAGCAGCTCAAAACGCGAGACCTCGCCACCGGCCTGCAACGCGAACTGAGACGCCTCGGCGCGGCCGTCTCATGCTCGGGCGAGAAGGAGGCGATCCACATGGTCCTCTCCGAAATGGAGATCGCTCGCACGGGACGAATGAGTCCCGCAGGAGTCCGACGATGAAACAGGACGCGGTGAACTACTCGCGCGAACGGAGCCGAATGCCGCACGAATCGGCTCAGCAAACCATGAGCAGCCTGCTGCAACTGACGGCCGTTGGCGTGTTGATCGGCGTGCTGTTGTTTCAGGGGACGGAGCTGTCTTGGTCCGTGCAGGCTCTGTTTGTGATTCTGCTGTTGCTGTTGATCGGTCGGACGAGTGCGGCTCCGTTGTTGGTGGCGTTTCAGTTGGTGCTGTTCTTCCGCGAAACCAACTCGGCGTCGGCGCTGTTCGATGCCGGGTCGAGCCTGTTCGTGTTGATCGTGCTGGGGCTGCTGATGTTTCTCAGCCGCGATCAAACTCTGAAACATTTCACACGCCGCAGCGTGATGGAACTCGCCCGCAGCCTGTTCACGGGCTGGAACGTTTCCTCAACGCCGCCGGATGCCGTGCCGCCGTCGTCGCTCATGCCTGCGGTTCATGGCGGGATGCTGTTGGCAATGAGCGTACTGGTCTCGCAAATAGTGCTGACGCAATTGCCGTTTCCGGGCGAAGTCCAACGCGGACAATCGTCTTACGAGGCAATGAGGCAGGAACTCGCAACGGCCCCGATGCTCGTGACCGCTGTCGTCGCGAGCGTCATCGTGATGTCGTGGTTCTCGTGGTGCCGACTGACTCGCGGCCAAGCGTCACTGTACGCTCGCTCGACGCTGGTCAGCTTGCTTTACTCCGACCTGAGCCTGATCGTTCGTCACCGCATTCATTTTCGCCGTCGCCAACGCCAACTGCCGCCAGCCAACATTGCACTTGAGATTGAGGCGGCGGTCCCGTCGAAAGGGACAAGGAAAAATGATGGGGCACAGAATGATGGAGGGAAAAAACATCGGTCGTTTCGGTTGTCTTGAGGGCACGTCAGACATGTGATGGATGATGCCGTATTGACCTTCCGATGGGGCTGACAGGTCCACAGAGCTTTGTTTGAACCGCCTGACTTCGCTCCTGCGAAACAACCCTAGAAAGCAGCCGTCATGTTTTGGATTCGAGAACTGGCCGGATGGGCCTTGGTCGTGTTTGCGATCGTGCTGATTTACATGGGGCTGGCTTACGTGTCGAATCTCGACCGTCCCAAAGTCGTGGAAGCCGCCGTGATCATGATCGCCGGCGTGGGAGTCCTGCGTGCGGGGATTTTGCTGATTCGCATCTCGACGGCGGCTCGCATTTGTCGCACTGATCGCGGCGGGTGAGGAAGTCTGGCTTGACGTTTCCGACAAAAGCCGAAATCAGGTGAGCCGCGCGGCGTCAGCCCAATGGCACTCACTTTGAGCGATTATCAAATTGACGTTCAGTGCGACGTAGCTGAATTCGTGAGAATTCAGCCGGCTTTGATGATCG
>JAYTQJ010000741.1:0-14815 GCA_043746775.1 Schlesneria sp. | reverse complement strand
TGGGCCGGCGCTCGAAGCGAGCTGGTCCCACCCTACATTGAAAAAGGCGATGGCCCTGCGAAGTGAGGCGTTGCGGCGAAACGAAGACATCTCGCCACGATTGGCCGCGATGTTCAACCCGCGTGGAGCGCGTCGCGAATCGTTTGCGGCAAGCGACTTTCCTCGACCTTCTCTGCGGCACCCGACTTCAAGTTCTTCACCTGCCAGAGACCTTGTGCGAACTCATCCGAACCGGCGATCAGGGCGAGGGCGAATCCTTTGCGATCGGCATACTTGAGTTGCTTGCCGAGTTTCGTTGCTTCGGGATAGACCTCGACGTTGATCCCGTCTGCCCGCAGCATCCGACCGATGCGGAGATAGTCTCCGAGCCGCGCGGCATCGAACTGCGTGACGAGGACCGGCGCGGGAGTCGCTTGCGTGCCGATCAGCTTCAGTTCTTCCATTGCCGCGAGCAGTCGGTCCAAACCGAGACTGGCTCCCACGCCCGGCAGTCGCTCCTTGGTGAAGAGGCCCGCGAGGTTGTCGTACCTCCCGCCCGAACAGACGCTGCCGATGGTCGGCAAGTCGCCGAGAAACGTCTCGAAGATCGTGCCGGTGTAGTAGTCGAGGCCGCGCGCGATCGAGACATCCAACTCGACACGGTCCATCGGCAGACCAGCGGTCGCGGCAGCGGAGAACAGTTCGCGCAGACGGCTCACGCCGAGCATCCCGGTTTCATTTCCCGCGAGCATCGTCGTCAGTTGGTCGAGCGTGATTTGCGGATTGGCCAGTTCGAGGACTTGCCGGGCTTGAGCCTCCGTCGCTCCGACGCGCTCGACCATCTCGGCCACGACGGCATCCGCCCCGATCTTGGCGAGCTTGTCGAGTGATCGCAGCACTCCGACGGTCTTGTCTTGCAGACCGAGTTGGCTCAGCACGCCGTTCAGAATCAGGCGGTTGTTGACGCGGATGGTGAATCGCTCGAACCCAAGCGCCACGAGCAGGTCGTGAATGACGAGCAGCGTTTCGATGTCGGAGGCATTGGCGTCGGTGCCGATGGTGTCGAAGTCGCACTGGACGAACTCGCGATACCGGCCGCGCTGGGTGTTCTCGCCGCGCCAGACCGGCGCGATGTGATAGCGTTTGAACGGCGTTCCAAGCTCAGCCAAGTGCTGTGCGGTGAAGCGGGCGAGCGGCACCGTCAGATCGAAACGCATCGCCACGTCGCGGTCGCCGCTGTCCTTAAATTGGAAGAGCTGCTTGTCGGACTCCTCGCCCCCTTTGCCGGTCAAAATTTCGGCGTACTCCAGGGCGGGAGTGTCGATCGGGCTGAAGCCATAGCTGCGGAAGACGCGCCGCGCGGTCTCCATCAGCCGCTCGCGCACGAGCATGGTTTCAGGCAGATAATCGCGGAAGCCTTTGAGCGTGCGCGGGGTGATGAGTGGTGAAGTCACGGGAGGTTGAGCGTCTAGGGTTGAGGGTTGAGGGTCAGGCAGTGAGGGCTTGGGGCCGGGGCCGCAGGGATTTGTCTGGTCTGGTCCCCTCGCCCCGGCCTTGCTGGAAGAGGGTTAGGGTGAGGGGTCTTCGCTTTGCCTCGTCGAAGTGTTCCGATCAAACGAGCGCAACACACGGCCAACGGCTCTTCTCTGCCTCTCAACCTTCAACCATCCACCATCAACCCAAGATCGGCAGGCTCGGAAGGTTCACTTCGCCGCGCTTCTTTCTGGGTTGCGGCTTCGGTGGCAGGATCGCTTCGGCGTATTCCCAGAGTTGTTCGGGAGCCTCGAAGAACTTGTCGTAGCAACCGTTGTTGCCGTACTCGCAATTGTCGGTCGTGTAGTCGCGACAAATCTGCGGACGAGTGAGATACGTGCCGCACATGTTGTCGGGCTGAAGGTGCTTACAGTCGCCATGAACGCACAGGAACCACACGTCGTCATCGACGAAGATCGAGGTCGTGCCGTGCATGATGTACCACCGCATATGGTCGAAATCTTCCCACGTCTTCGGCTTGTCGATGGGGAGTGCGAAGTACCGACAGCAGCGAGCCGTGCAGTAGCTGCAAAGAACCTCACCCGGCTTCAGGTCTTCCCGACGAATCTCTGCCTTGCGCATCCGCTCCCTCTCCTGCATTTCTGTCGTAACTTTCCAGCCCCAAGCCGGTCCCCCAAACGGGAACTGGCTGGCGGGGCGAGAGTGTACCGGCGGTCTGTTTTGAACGGTATCGACCGAGAGCAGCGGTGGCATGGCGTCAGTCTCTCGTCACAACCGGCACGATCCGTTTGGTCGATGAAGACTGGTGTCGAGTCCGTCGAACGCGCGAGTTCGTTCAAAGTGTCGGCGCGGCGAGGCCGATGGGGCGCTGGAGTGCTTGACGGGCTTCGCGTTGATTTAGCCTCAAGCCAGCGACCCCACCGGGCTTACCCCGGTGGCTCGCGGGTTTTTGTACTACTCGCATGCGGCGATTCGAGTGACTGATTCGAGTGACTGAGTAGTGCAAAGACCTAACTTCCACCGGGGCAAGCCCAGTGGGGGCGAGGTTGTTCGGAGGGGATGGAGTTGAGATGGACTTTCACCGGCAACTGTTCGTGTCGTTGACGCTGCTGTTGGTGGGCTTTGGCTTGCTCATGGTTCACAGCGCCAGCGTCACGTCGTGGCCGACGGAGTTTGAACGGGTCCATCTCGCGCGGCATCTGACGTTTCTCGTGATGGGGTTACTGGTCGCTGTCGTCGCTGCGTCACTCCCGCCCGAGTTCTGGAAGCGGATCGCACCGTGGCTGTTCGCGCTCAGCCTCTTGTTACTCGTGCTCGTGCTGGTCCCCGGCATTGGCGTGCGAGTGAAAGGGGCACAACGCTGGATTCGATTGCCGGGCGTGTCGGCTCAACCTTCTGAGCTGGCGAAAGTCGCGCTGCCGCTGATGCTGTGCTGGATTTTGGAACGAAACCGTCCGCAGTTGAATCGACTGCTGTCGGGGACGCTTCCGTTCTTCATCCCTGTGGCGTTGATGGTCCCGCTGGTCCTGATCGAACCCGATTTGGGAACAGCCTTGTTTCTGATTGCAGGAGCGGGGCTGGTCCTGTTCGCGGGTGGTTGGCCGATGCGCAACTTCGTGTTGGGGACATTGACCGCGATCCCGGCGTCGTTCTTTCTCCTGGTGATGAAGCCGTACCAGCAGCGTCGCATTGCGGGCTTTCTCGAAACGTGGGCCGACTTCGATGCCGCGCCGTATCAACTCAAGCAGTCGCTCGTGTCGCTCGGGTCGGGCGGGTTGTTGGGCGTCGGTTTGGGACGAGGCTGGCAGAAGTTGAGCTTCCTCCCCGAAGCCAACACGGACTTCGTGTTCGCGGTGATCGGCGAGGAACTCGGGCTGCTGGGAACGATGAGTCTGCTCGCGCTGTGGTGCGGCCTGTACCTGACGGGGCTGCGCATGTTGAGTCGTCTGGAACCGAGCAGCTTCTCGTTCGTCGCGGGGTTCACGCTGCTGACTCAAGTGTTCGGTCAGGCGATGCTCAACGTCGCGGTCGTCACCGCCATGGTCCCGCCCAAAGGAATCTCGCACCCGCTGATCAGCGCTGGCGGCAGCAATCTCGTGATGAGCCTACTCGCGCTGGGAATCGTCATCAGCCTGTCGCGCGATGAGCAGGTGGAACTAAAGTCGCAGGAGTGACGGCCACACCACGCCACCAGCTGCGCCGCGCAGCGGATGCTTCGCCAACCACGCCAGCGTGACTCAGTTGTGGCCATAGCAACCCCCCCGGACCCGGCGTGGGGTCATAATGCACACCGGCCCCTCCGACACCTCCTGCGATTGCCGACCGATGCTGATCAGCGCGTCGTAAAACCGATCCCAATCATCGTGTACTCCCGCCGCAGCGAACCACGAACTGGCCGTCCGCCGATCGTCTGCGAGCAACATTCCCGCCACGAGGATCGCCAGCCGAAAGCTCATCCGCGCATCGAGCGCCCCGGCCATCTTCGCCACCGCCGCCGCCAACCCACCGTGGCGTCGCGGACAGTGACACCCCTCACCGCAAATTTCGGGGGGCGGCCCCGGTTCACTGCGGTTCACTGCGCTCACCTGCGCGGAACGGAGCCGCCCCCCGAAATCCCAATGTGACATTTCTACTTTGGTCCGACACACCCTGCGCCGGTTCCTTGACATGCGTCGCGCAATGACGTTATGTACCGCCCGCCCGACGCCCCCATCGTCTAGAGGCCCAGGATGCAGGATTCTCAGTCCTGATACGCGGGTTCGAATCCCGCTGGGGGTATCTTTTGATTTCGCACCGTTCCGCGTGTGCCCGCAAACCCCTGCAAAACAGGGGTTTTTTCGTTGAGGGGCATCACGGCTTGCGAGGTGTTTCCGTGGTCTGCGGACGTGTACTGCGTCGGAATGCGCGTCGGTTGGGATGCCAGTTCAAAGTCTTCGTCGCGAACTTGCAGGTAATGCTTCTGGGCCACCTTCAGATTGTTGCCGAGCCACGCGACAACGAGGTGGATCGGATGCTCTTGGGCCAATTCCGTCTCACGAGATGACCGCAGGTTCTGGAACAGCTTCCTCGACGGCTCTATGGCTATCGCCTTGTTGGGGCTGCACAAGCTGTAGGGTGGGACAAGTGGCGTTTCGCCGCGCCGGCCCACCATGATTTCTCGACGTTTCCCGATGGTGGGCCGGCGCTCGCAGCGAGCTGGTCCCACCCTATCTTGGATTTGGGAAGAGCCGTGAGACATCCTGCGTTGCAGCTTGGCTCTCGCATGACCCGGTCGTAGCATCTGGCGCGAGCGGCTGGTCATCGGCATGGCTCCGCGCGATTCCACACGGGAAGGGCATTTGAAATGAGCATCAAGACGCAGTGTTCCAATCCCGACTGCGGGCATGAGTACAACCTGTCGTCGGATTTGATGGGCAAGACGGTGCGGTGCAAGGCGTGCCAGCAGACGTTCACCGTGACGGCGGTCAATGCGGCTTCGGTGCGCGAGTCGCGAGTGAAGAAGTCTGGCACGTCCGTGGTCGCACCATCCGATGCCAGAAAGTCCCGAGCCACAGGTTCGCCGCAGCGACTGGGGCGGTTCGAGGTGCATGAGAAGTTGGGAGGCGGCGCGTTCGGGGTGGTGTATCGCGCGTTCGATCCGCAGTTGGAGCGCGAGGTGGCTCTCAAAGTCCCGCGACCGGGGACGCTTGACGATGCGGAGGCGGTCGAGCGGTTTTTGCGGGAGGCCAAGGCGGCGGCGCAGTTGCGGCACCCGAACATCGTCCCGATCTACGATGCCGGTCGGGACGGCGAGCAGTATTACATCGCCTCGGCGTTCATCTCCGGGCATCCGCTGGAAAAGGCGGTCGAAGCGGGAGCGGTGGAACCGCGTCGTGCGGCTCGCATCGTGAGGGAACTGGCCGAAGCGTTCGACTACGCCCACGGTCAGGGGATCCTCCATCGCGACATCAAGCCCGCGAATGTGATGCTCGACGACAAAGACCATCCGCACGTGATGGACTTCGGTCTGGCCCGGCTGGATACCGCCGCCTCCAAACTCACGCAGGACGGCACGGTGATGGGGACGCCCGCCTACATGTCGCCGGAACAGGCAGCGGGAGAGAACGAGCGGGTCGATGCGGCGAGCGACCAATACGGTTTGGGCGTCCTGTTCTACGAACTGCTCACGGGTCAGACGCCCTTCAGCGGGCCGCCGCAGATCGTGATCGTCAACGTCCTGACGCAGGCACCGAAGCCACCCCGCGCCCTGAAGCCCGACGTACCTCGTGATCTGGAAACGATCTGCCTCAAGGCGATGGCCAAGGAATCCGAGCGCCGCTATGGCTCCTGTCGAGAGTTCGCCGAAGACCTGCGGCGGTGGATCGCCGGCGAACCGATCACGGCCCGGCGAGTGAGCTACGCCGAACGCCTCGTCCGGTGGTGCCAACGGAATCGAGCCTTGGCGTCCCTCGTCGCGACCGCCGCGCTGTTGTTGATCACGGTTGCAATTGTTTCGACAGTCGCCTCCATACGGCTCAGGGTTCTGGCGGAAAATGCACAGCAGCAAACGAAGCTGGCCCAACGGAATCTTTATGCCGCCCACATGAACTTGGTTCAGAGCGCTTGGGAAAACGCCCGAGTAGGTGCTGTACTCGACCTGCTGGAGCAATGGCGGCCACCGAAGCAGTCGGCGGAGGGTGGTAGCCCGACGGCTACAGGTCTTCAAGCCGTGGCGGACGACCTGCGTGGTTTTGAATGGTATTACTGGGACCGCACAGCCCGCGCCTATTTGATGAACTTGAAAGGCCACACGGCCCCGGTTTGGAGTGTCGCGTTTAGCCCTGACGGGAAACGGCTGGCATCCGCGAGCCAGGATGGAACAGTAATAGTGTGGGACGCCTTAAGCGGAAAGGAGATGCTCACGTTGAAAGGCCACACCGGCATGGTCGTGAGTGTGGCGTTTAGCATGGACGGTAAACGACTAGCGTCGGCAAACGAAGGTTTTGGGAAACCGGGAGAGGTGAAGGTCTGGGATGCAACGAGTGGGCAGGAGATGCTTACGTTGAAGGGCCATACGGGGCGAGTCTCAAGCGTAGCATTTACTCCTGACGGGAAACGGCTGGCGTCGGCCAGTGGGGATCAGACAGTAAAAGTATGGGACGCCACGAGCGGTCAGGTGACCCTAACGTTGAAAGGACACACTGATGGGGTCAGGAGCGTGGCATTCAGCCCAGACGGGAAACGGCTGGCGTCGGCCAGCGAGGATCGGACGGTAAAGGTGTGGGATGCCACAAGCGGTCAAGAGACGCTCACCTTAAAAGGGCACATCGGCGAGGTCTCAAGCGTGGCGTTTAGTCCGGACGGGGAACGACTCGCGTCGGCCAGTTCCGATCAGACAATAAAGCTATGGGACGCTGCTAGTGGTCAAGAGACCCTATGGTTGAAAGGGCATACCAGCGATGTCATCAGCGTAGGATTTAGTTCCGACGGAAAACGACTTGTGTCCGCAAGTAGCGATCAGACGGCAAAGGTGTGGGATGCGACGATGGGTACGGAGCTGTTCACGTTGAAAGGACACACCGGTTGGGTCAGGAAAGCCGCGTTTAGTCCGGATGGAAATCGCATTGCGACAGGTAGCTTCGATCAGACGGTGAAGGTGTGGGACGCGACAAATGGTCAGGAGTCGCTCAAGCTGGAAGGGCATACCGATATGGTCTGCAGCGTGGCGTTTAGTCCAGACGGGAAACGGATGGTGTCGGCGGGTGGCGACGATCGAACGGTCAGGGTATGGGATGCTGCGAGTGGGCAGGAGAAGCTCACGTTGAAAGGCCATGCCGGCCGCGTCACGAGCGTTGCGTTTGACCCGGATGGGAAGCGAATGGCGTCAGCCAGCTTTGATGGGACGGTAAAAGTGTGGGACGCCACGAGCGGACGGGAGACACTCACGTTGAAAGGCCATACCGGTAACGTCATGGGCGTCGTATTCAGTGCTGACCGGAAGCGGCTCGCATCGGCGGGTGGTTATAACGACAACACGGTGAAGTTGTGGGACGCCATGAGCGGTCAGGAGATGCTAACGCTGAAAGGCCACGCCCACGCGGTCACATGCGTGGCATTTAGCCCCGACGGGAAACGGTTGGCATCGGCCAGCGACGATCAGACAGTGAAATTGTGGAACGCTGCGAAGAGCGAGGAGCCGCTCACATTGAAAGGGCACGGTTGCGTCGCGTTTAGCCCGGACGGTAAACGAGTCGCGTCGGCTAGCGATAACAACACACTGAAGGTATGGGACGCCATAAGCGGGCAGGAGGCGTTTACGTTGAAAGGGCATGCCGATTTTGTCTCAAGCGTGGCGTTTAGTCCTGATGGGAAACGCATCGTATCGGCTGGCGCACGAGACCAAGCGGTCAAGGTGTGGGACGCCACGAGCGGTCAGGAGTTGCTCACGTTGAAAGGTCACCGGAGCTGGATCTACTGCGTGGTGTTTTGCCAGGACGGGACGCTGATCGCGTCCGGAGGGGTCCGCGAACTGAAGGTGTGGGACGCGCGGCCGTTGACGCCAGAGTTGTGAATTGAACAAAAGGCGCTCAGCCTGATCCGGTTTCTGTTCGACAAAGGTCTGTCCAAGGAGGGCGTCCTCAAGGCCATCGCCGCCGACGCGACGATCACCGACCTCGTCCACCAACGTGCCACCGAATTGGCTGGCCCGTTCGCCGACAACCTCGCGCGATCCCCATCGCCGTGACGTTCCTTCACACGGAGATGAATGAGACATTTCCACGTTTAGCCCCAACGCCAGCGGCGTGGGAGCGGATGTGGGTGAACTGTTGATCGCACGCACGCCGTTGGCGTTGCGGCTAAACGTCTCATGTGATGCCGATGAGCCAAGTTCTGCAATCGTGCTTAGGGTAGCCATCATCGCTCCGCGTGATGAGCCTCGCGAACGAGCCCGTGCAGACTCTGATGCCTGTTCGCGTCAGGCTCATCACGCGGAGCGATGATGGCTACTTTGTGGGCATTTCTCGCGATGTCGAATTGCCGTGTTTTGTCGCGACCGATACTCTGCAGCGGTCGCGAATGATTGGGGAATGAGAGGACGGCCATGACCACCGCACAAGTCACTTTGACCGACGAAGAAAGCCGGGCACTCCAAACGCTCAGCCAGTTCAAGGGAGTCGCACCGGAAGTTCTGCTCCACGAAGCGGTGGAGTCCTATTTGGGGCAGCACCAGTCAGGCTCTCGCCTGGCGGCGCTTCGTCAGGCGCGGGGCATCTGGAGCCAGCGCCAGGATCTGCCTCCTCTCATCGAACTTCGCCGCGAGTGGGATCGATCGTAATCGAGGACGACCGTGATGACCGATGCCGTCTCTCCATTGCTGATCGACACCGATGTCCTGATCGACTACCTCCGTGGGCAGTCTGCTGCTGTCGCCTATCTCGAAAGTCTGACGGGACCGCTGCTGATCTCCGCGATCACCGTGGCAGAACTCTATGCGGGAGTGCGCGAAGGAACCGAGCGACGAGCTTTGGAATCGTTCGTGGCGGTGTTCCAAGTCGTCGCGGCCGACGAAACGATTGCCAAACGGGGGCGGTCTCTATCGCCGCGACTACGGCAAGAGTCACAGCGTCGGCTTGGCGGACGCCCTCATCGCCGCGACCGCCGAAGAGCAGGGAGCGACGCTCGTGACGTTGAATCAGAAGCATTTCCCCATGTTGGCAGCAGTCACCGT
The DNA here is from genome assembly GCA_043746775.1 of Schlesneria sp. Classification (GTDB taxonomy): domain Bacteria; phylum Planctomycetota; class Planctomycetia; order Planctomycetales; family Planctomycetaceae; genus Schlesneria. The sequence goes on along the minus strand of JAYTQJ010000741.1, from coordinate 5,634 downwards.
GCCTTACTCGAAATAGAGTCGCGTGGCGGCGCTGGGTGGTTATTCGGGCGACTATGAACACTACTTGGTGAGCCGCATGCCGAAACGTTTCACATGGCTTGCCAAGAAATACTCACCCAAAAACACGCCACTGGAATTGCTTCATGCAAGTCACGCTGACCGTCATCTCGGGGCCTCATCAGGGGCGCGAGTTTTCGTTTGAGGAACACAGCAGCTTCATCGCGGGGCGGTCGAAGAAGGCTCAGTTTCGGTTGCCGCAGAAGGATGAGTTCTTCTCTCGCATTCACTTTCTTGTCGAACTCAACCCGCCGCTGTGTCGGATTCTCGACTTGGGTAGCCGCAACGGGACGTTGGTGAATGGTCGGCCGATCAAGACGACCGAACTCAAAGAAGGCGATCTGATCGAAGCGGGTGAGACCGTCATTCGGGTCGCGATCATTCGCTCACCGGACGAGATCGCGGTGGAGTCCTCTTCAACGCCCGGCGATCATGCACATCGGTCAGGGCCGGACATCCTCGCTGGTGACGAGACGCTGGTCCCGCAACACATGCGTCGCGCGAACCGACGCAAGGGGACTCCGCAACAGCCCGTCGCCGCCTCCGTTCTGTCCCCGCCGCACGATCCATTTGCCGACACCGACTTGCATGTCCCCGCGCCCCTTTCGTTGTCCGCGAAGAAACACTTGCCTGCGGATTTCCGTGAGTTGATCGCCCAACGCGAGCAGCCGATTGACGGCTATCTGATTGTCGATGAGCTTGGGCGTGGTGGCATGGGTGTCGTGTATCGCGCGATCTGCGAGGCCGATCAGTCCGTGGTCGCTCTGAAGACGGTCCTCCCCGCCGCCACGGTCACGGAGACCGAATTCGAGAAGTTTCGGCGTGAGGCGATGATCCTCGGGAGTCTCGATCATCCGCACATCGTTCGCTTTCGTGACGTGGGCGAGTCGGGCGGCATGGTCTACTTTTCGATGGACTATGTGCCGGGGATCGACGGGCAGAAATTGCTACGTCAGCACGGTGGCCCGCTGCCTGTGGGCCGTGCGGTGGGCATTGTCTGTCAATTGCTTCAGGCCTTGGAACACGCACACGGCCTCGGCTTTGTGCATCGCGACATCAAGCCATCCAATCTGCTGATCGAACAAGTCGCGGGCAAGGACTTCATCAGGTTGACCGACTTCGGACTGGCGCGGACTTACCAGACCTCGCGCTTCAGCGGACTGACCATGACGGGCGACATCGGTGGGACGACACCGTACATGCCGCCCGAGCAGATCACGGCGTTTCGTGATTCACCTCCGGCTGTCGATCAATATGCCTCGGCAGCGACGCTCTACAACCTGCTGACGAATGCGAACGTCTACGACTTCCCCAAGGAAGTCCGCAAGCAGTTACTGATGATTCTCTCTGAGCCAACAATCCCCATCGAGCGGCGGCGCAGCGACCTTCCCGCAGGCTTGGTCCAAGCCATTCACCGCGCTCTGGCCCGCGAACCCGAGGACCGGTTCCCCAACGTGGCGGACTTCCGGCGTGAGATCGGACGCTACGCAGACTTGTAAGTGAGTGGACTCTTTTTGATTTGATTTCGGTGACTGCTGACGCTGGGGGCAGTAGTAGTGAAGCAGTGAGGCACTCTTTCGGAACATGGTGCTGAAGCTGTCATTGCAACGGAAAGATTCGTTCCCGGCGCGCTCACGTTTTTGGAACTTCCCACGTATCATGCCCGCTCCGCCGTGAGGTGTTTCTCGGCGCGAGGTTCTTCCCCGCGGACCCACTGGGCACGGATACTTCGTGAGCGATTCCGATTCTTCGCAGATGTGTGCTTCGCTGGCTTGCTCGAAGCGGCTAGGGCGACGGTTGCCAACTCGCGGCTTTGCCGTGTCCTGTTCGGCGGCAGCACGAAACCTCGCACGGTACAAAGTGAGGCATTTCCGAGCGGGGCGTCGCCAGCCCAATGGTTCTTTCAAAGAGGGCTTACGCCCAAGAACCGGGGGGCTGACGCCGCCCCGCTCAGATGTCTCATTACTGACCGCGCGAAGTATCACTTGGTTGGCGGCACTCGCATTCACTCTCGTGATTGGCATCGCTCCGCGACTCACCTTGGCTCAGACTTCATCGCCCGTGCAAGGGAGTTCTGTCGCGCCGGTTCGGATCGAGCAGGTCCGTGTTGGTTGGGAGAATTCGTACGTTGTGGGCCGTTGGACACAGGTTGTTGCTGAAGTCGATGTCACCGCGCCGGGGCGGTTCCGATTGCTCGTGACGACACCCGACCCCGACGGGCACCGCGTGACATTCACCTCGCGTTTGTCCGAGCCGCTGGCGGCGGGGCGTCATGTGTTGCGTGGCCTCTGCAAACCGGGGCGACTCGACGCCGGCTTTGAAGTGGTTGTCGAGACCGATGCGAAATCCACGGCACTCGCACCGAGTTCCGTTGCGGCGTGGAAGTCTTCCCCGGAGAAAGTGACCTCCGCACCGAAGTCGCTTGCTCCGGGAATTCGACTCGTGCTCACAGTGGGTGAGCCAGCGGGGTTCTCCAGTGGCGAAATGTCCGGCAGCAACGCGATCACGACGGAAGCGTCTGGCTCCAAGAGCAGCTCCGCATCAGCGAAGTCTGGCGCCTTGAATGTCATCGCGTTGCCGACGATGGCGAATCAGCTTCCGGACGATGGACAGGCTTACGACGGTGTTTCATTACTGGTCTTGTCAGGACCCGTGAAACTGCTTCCCGACCAAGTACACGCCTTGCGCGACTGGGTCGCGCGGGGCGGACGACTCGCGCTGTCACTGCCGACCGATCCGGTCGCCGCGCGAGAACTCATCGCACCGCTGGCCTCGTGGTTCCCTGCCACGGTCTCCGACGAAGCGATTGTCGTGCGTGAGTTTTCGTCGCTCGAAAGCTATGCGGGGCGCAACGTGCGAGTCCCTTTTGCGGGGCGGCTCTCGATTCCCCAGATTCGGATCAAGCATGGTGTGATCTTGGCTGGAAGCCGTGACAACGCGCTGTTGGCGCGAGCACCGTATGGCTTGGGTTCCGTGACCGTGTTGGCTCTGGATCTTACTCAGCCACCGCTGAGTGGATGGGCGGGAGTCGCCGCGTTAGGCCGACGCCTGCTCAGCGATGTCGTCTCGTCCGAAGACTTGGGTGACTCGAAGACGGCCAAGCACGCGCAGCTCAGTTCAACCGGCGTGACCGATCTCGCGACTCAACTGCACGCGATTCAAGACGACTTCGCAGGCGTGTCGCGCGTCTCACCGTGGTTTGTGATGGGGTTGCTCGGTCTGTTTCTCATCCTGATCGGGCCGGTCGATTACCTGTTGGTCCATCGCCTGCTGAAGCAACCGCGCGCGACTTGGATCACGTTTCCCGTGTGGATCGTTGTGATCGCGATTGCCGCCTCGCAAGGAGCCTCCGCGTGGAATGGAACGACGATGCGAGTGAACCAATTTCATTTGATCAACGTCGATGTGGCGACATCGACCGTTCGCTCGCGACTGTGGACCAACCTGTACAGTCCGGCGACGACATCCGTCGCTGCGGTTGAGGCTTCGACCGTATTGCCGGGTTCAACGGAAGAGACCGCGTCACGGCGCAGCCTCGCCAATTGGTCGGGCACCCCGGAGACCGCGTTCGGTGGGATGTATCGACCGGCGGGGATCGACATCGGTCGGAGTGCGTACACCTTGGCGAACGATCTTTCTCAGACAGCCGCCTCACCGGTGAAGTCACTCCCTCTGGTGCAGTGGACTTCCAAGGAACTGATGACGGAAGTTTCAGGAGCGGCCACGACGCTCGTGGAGAGTGATCTCATCAGTTCCGGATCGGGGCGACTAACGGGAACGGTGACGCATCGCCTGCCGGGGGCACTCGAAGATTGGCTGCTCGTGTTCGGGAACCGCGTCTATCGACAGAGCAAATTGCGAGACGATCCGGTCACCATTCCGCTGGCCTCGCGCCAACTGTGGCGAGTCGAACAGCCGAACGTCTTCCAGCGAGAATTGCGTCCCTATCTCACGGGTCAGATTACGATTGCCACGACCGAGAGTGCGGGGAAGCACGCCAGCATCTCGCATCGACAGACTCAGTACGACCCGTTGTCACTTGACGCCGCCAGCTTCGCCCGCGCACTGACGTTTCACGAAGAGGCCGGAGCAACCAAGTACACGGGCCTGACCAACCGATTACTCGAAGAGGAAGACCTGTCGCATTTGATCAGGCTCGGTCGAGCCGTCCTGTTCGGGCGACTGAAGGGATCGGCCAGTTCGCTGATGTTGAGCGACTCAACGTCCACCAGCTCGCCCCAGCCCGTGAAGCCTGACCGCGAATGGACCTTCGTCCGACTCATCTTGCCCGTGACCAAAGTGAGCGAAGCTTCACGGGAGTTAGAGAGCTTCGACCCGAACAAACAGAAACCGTGAGTGAGAAATTTCTGAGCGGGGTGGCGTAAGCCCCCTGATTCTTGGGCGTAAGCCCGTTTTCAAAGAATCAGGGGGGCTTACGCCGCCCCGCTCAGAAACCTCTCACGCTCCACCGTGTCAGGCTCACCTCAACAAACACAACATCCGATCTCACAGCAAAGGCTCTTCGCTTTTCCCATGATCGAAACTCGCCAACTGACGAAACGTTACGGCCACTTGATCGCGGCCAATGAGATCAACCTTTCGCTGAAGGAAGGGGACGTATTCGGCTTCATTGGACCCAACGGGTCCGGCAAGACGACCACCATGCGGATGATCGCCACGCTGCTCAGCCCCGATTACGGCGAGGCCTACGTGTGCGGTCAGTCGATCTACACCAACCCGCGCGACATCCGGCGGCTCGTCGGCTACATGCCCGACTTCTTCGGTGTCTACGACGACATGACCGTGATCGAGTACCTCGAATTCTTCGCGGCGGCTTACCGCATCAACGGTCCCAGTCGGAGAAAAATCTGCGAAGAGAAGCTCGAACTCGTGGACATGGCCTTCAAGCGGGATGCGATGGTCAACCAGTTGTCGCGCGGACAGACGCAGCGCATCGGCCTCGCCCGAACACTGCTGCACGAACCGCAGGTGCTGCTGCTGGACGAACCGGCCAGCGGCCTCGATCCTCGCGCCCGTATCGAAATCCGCAACCTGCTCAAGAAGCTGGGCGAACTCAAAAAGACCGTCATCGTCTCCAGCCACATCCTGCCTGAGTTGGCCGATGTCTGCACCCGCGTTGGCATGATTGAGAAGGGCAACCTGATCATCGATGGCTACGTGGACGAAGTGATGCGGAAGGCTCGGCAGCAACTCATGCTGCAAATCCGTGTGAAGTCCAATCAGGAGCGAGCTGCCGCGCTGTTGGCCCAACACCCGTCGATCGACAAGATCGACATCGTGAAGGGGACCATCGAAGCGACGCTCAAGAAGGAAGCGCTCGACTACAGCGACCTCACCACCGTGCTGGTCCAAGCCGGTTTCCAAGTGACGCTGTTCCGCGAGGAAGAGGTCAATTTGGAAACGGCCTTCATGGCGCTGACCAAGGGACTGGTGCAGTAGTGGTCCGCCAATTTCAAGTTGTTCGGTTGCGTTGTTTAACCGCGTGGGCAACGCGGTTAACAGCCTGTTGAAAAAGGGAGGGCGAGGCTCCTGCCGAGCCGCATGTGTGTGGAATAT
>JAYTQJ010000740.1:0-6251 GCA_043746775.1 Schlesneria sp. | reverse complement strand
GCTGTTTCCCTATCTCACGGCCACGTCGAAGCTCCGTGACCGTGGCACCCGAATCATTCTAAATCCAACAAGGCGATGGCCACGGTGTCAGCCCAGGGCCAATGCCTTTTTGAAGCTTGGCCGGATGTAGGGTGGGACCAGTGGCGCTTCGCCGCGCCGGCCCACCATGATTTCTCGACGATTAACGATGGTGGGCCGGCGCTCGAAGCGAGCTTGTCCCACCCTACAATGAACAAGGCGATTGCCCTGGTGTCAGCCCAACCGACCTTGCTGCGATTTGTGGCCTTCCGGTAGAACCTGCCGCAGTTGTCGCGCGGGGTCACTGGAGTGATCGAAAGAACGACACGGATTCTTCAGGGCAGGGACGCCATGCAGCTTGGGCAATTGCCGGTCGTGAACAGACTTGTGAGTTGGAATCGCCTTCGTTTTGGTGCAGCGATCCCGGCACTTGCAGGCGGGACTCTGGTCGGCCTGCTGCTGATCTCGATCACGTTGCCGTGGCTGCTGACTTGGGGCTGGCAGCGCGAGTTCATTGCGGCGGCATGCGTGATGTTTGGCGCCGGGTTGCTCGTGAGTCGCGCTTTTCGATTCGGGGAGAACGCCCCCGTCACGTCTTGGGCGGGAGCGGCCTGCGTCTGGGCCATCCTTCAGCCCGCGTGCCTGTTCGGCCTGACCTCGTGCCTCAGTCTGTTGCCGGTCACCTCTGTCGAGTCACTTGTCGTTCGCTCTCTGATCGCACTGGCTTGTGCGGCACCGGTTTGGCTCGTCGCAGCGGTGTGCTTCGCACGTGTTGTCGATCTATCGTGCCAGCGTTCCGTTACGAGGGGATGCACTTTCGAGTCCGCTTCGGTCGCGGCTTGCTTTGGTATTGCCGCCGGTCTCGGCGCGAATGCGTTGTTGTTGGTGCCATTGATGGGCGTCTGGTTCGCGACCGTTGTCGCATTCACCGTGACAGTAGTTTGCTGGTGGCGTGGATCGCGGCAGAGCCAGCGTATGCTGGTGGATGGTCAGGTTTGCTCGTCCGGTTCGGGGGATGAAGTGAGGACGGGCAAGAGTGCCCGTCCTACAGTCGCGGTTTTTGATGTTGCTTCACCATTCTCACGGCTGGTTCCCATCGTCGTGGCTGCCGCGTTGGGCGGACTGTTTGCGGTGGTGACTCGGTTGATCGGGCAACTGATGCCGGGTGGTTTTCAAGTTCTCACGGCCGAGTGGATGGGATTGGTCGTCGGCTGTGGTTGCGGGATGTTGTTGAGTCATCGTCTCCACAACTCCAACCGTTGGACTTGGCTGGCGGCGGCGGCGTGGGGTGCCCTGCTGTGGGGAGCGTTTCCCGTTTTGGTTGAACTCGAACTGTGGATGAATGCGTCGCTGACATGGGTCGCGGCGTTGTTGTTCGCTCGTTCAATGCTCTTCGTTTTGGCGGTTGCTCCGTTGGGAATCGCCTTCGGTGGATTGATGACAGGCCACCGGAGTTCAGCACGACAGGCGGACTCGGGCAACCAGCGGCTCTCGATGGCGATGGCTCGGTTCTGCCTGCCGTTCGTTCTGGGACTGTTGCTTGCGGGCGAGGCCATTGAAACGGTGGGCTTACTCGGTTCGATGCGACTTTTCTGCGGGATGCTCGTGCTGCTGGCTGTTGTTAAGCAGATTCGACTTCGAGATAAATTCGCGGCATGGCCGGTGCGACTGGGATTTGTCTGCCTCGTGCTGACGGGATTGGCTTTGCCCACATGGCGGTCCCAGGACGACGCGGCTCGCGTTTCAAAGCTGCTCTTCTCGACACCGGCCTTCGTCGCGCATCGGTCTGGCTGGGAATCGCGACTGCTGACACAACTCGATGACACGCGCATGGTCGCTCACTTGGAAGGGCCGCATGGTTCGCTCACATTGTGGCGTTCTCGTGGCCTCGAATTGCATTTGCGCGAGAACGGTGTTCCGCGTTCGGTGATCTCAGTGAACACGAACGTTCATCCGCAGTTCGCGCCGGAAGTGTTGCAGGCCGCGTTGCCGTTGGTCATGGCAGACAACCCCAACCGCGTGTTGCTGCTGGGAGCCTCCGGCGGCGTGCCACTCTCGACCTGCCTGCACTTCCCGGTGCGTGAGGCAGTCTGTGTTGAGGGCGATGCGCGGCTGATCGAGATGCTGCGCGGACCACTCGCGCGCGAGACGGGCGTCGATCCGCTCAGCGATGATCGCGTGAAACTCATCGCCGCGCCACCCGAGTTGTCACTGATGACCAATGACGCGGTGTTCGATGTCATTCTCAGTTCACCTCCGCCCTCGTCGATCGTTTCGGGTGCCGCGTCGTTCACAACCGAGTACTACCAACGGGCCTCGCGCCGACTGGCCGATCGTGGCATCTTTTGCCAGCGGTTTGAATGCCTCGATTACGGCCCGTCGCCGTTGCGGTTGGTCGTGCAGGCGTTGCGACAGGCGTTTCGCGAAGTCATCGCGGTCGAGACCGCAGCGGGCGACTTGTTGCTCATGGCCACCAACTCGGAAGGCGTGTTCGTTCCCGACGATTTGCCCGCGCGATTGGAGACGCCTCATGTTCGCAGGCTGCTCGCGCGCAGCGGCCTCGACTGGTCCACGCCGCTCAATTTCCCAACCTACGACCACGCGGCACTCGGTGAAATTTGTGATGAGTCCCGCACAGGATCGAACTCATCCACGAACGGTCTGCTTGCCACGACCGCTCCGCTCGACATGATGCGTTGGGGACCGAAGCTGCAAGAGACGCAGCGAGTTCTCACCGCGATTCGCACCTCACCCACTCCCGACTGGAATCGTGATGACGAGACGAAACCGAACCTGCTCGCGGAGGAAGTGAAATCATCTCGCAAGTCGCGGTTCCTCGATTGGCTCGGCGACAGTCGCGTCTCTGCCGAGTTGTTGCGTCGGTTGTCCGAGGTCGCCACGCAGCAGAAGCTCGTGCGTGAGTACCCCGAGGAGCACTGGTGGCAGTACCGCAAGGCACTTCGCCAACAGTTGCAGGATCATCCTCGGTCGCCGTTGCAGCAGGTCCGACATGTGCGAGGTGAGAAGCAGACTCACCCGGAAGACCTCGCACGGAAGTCGTACTTTGAAGCGTTCGGCGCTGCGGCTCAGCGAGCCAAGCCGACCGACGCGCAGCTCGCAGCGATGGAAGCGTGCCTCGAACCGTACGATCCGCTCATGAGTTACTTCGCACGACAAGAGATCGCCGACTTGCAGGCACGCTCGGATGTCGATGCGGTGAGCGAACTGACTCACCGACTGCACGTCGTCTACTTCGCGCCGGTGGGAGAAGCCTCCACGCGCAATGTCGCGTCCACGATCGAACTGCTCGTGCGACATCCTGAGTCGATCCCCGATGACGCGCGGCGGTTCGATGTGTTGAACGGACTCGTCCAGCTACTGCGAACTCGGTGGGAGTCACGTCAAAACACGCCCGTCCTCTCGGCTCGAAAACAACTGACCGATGTTGATCGAAGTGTGATCGCGGTCGAAAAAGCGCTGACCTCCATGAGCGAACTGACTTCGTCCGTCGATCTCACCGAGGAAGAATGGGCGACACGCAGGCAAGTCGTCGATCGCATCCTCCTCCGCCCACTCCGCGCCTACCGCGGCAGCCTGCAAACGGCGGCAGTCAAGAACGAAGGCCGCTCAAGAGCGATCATCGAACAGGCGGACGAACCGACGGCCGAGTGATGCGAGGCCGAGGGGCCAGCCCGCATTTCAAAACTAGCGCGAGCGAGGGCTTCGCGTTCGATGACCGCGAAGCCCTCGTTTGCGCGTTTTGAAATTGCGCTGTTTTGGATTTCCGACCCAACGGGGCAGCCATAAGTCAGCCCAGGGCAAGCGACCAACGGGAGCGCCGCCCTGGGTTCCGGTCGTCACAGAATCTCAAGCCCTGAAGTGGCGGCCCTATGTTGCTCGCAGGAATCGTGCCGCCCCTTCAGGGCTTGAAAATCACGGTAAACCGCCCACCCAGGGCGTTGCCCTGGGCTGACATAGCACCGCCCCGTTGGGGCTGAAATCCCCAACGGCGCAACTTCAAAACTTGCGCGTCGGGCTAGTTTTTTCCGAGTCGAGCCGGTTTTGAAAGGTCCTCTACACCCCCAGTGGCCGTTTCTTCGGAACGCGATGCTGCCAGAAGAGTCGGTCTTCCGTGAGAGATCCCATGCGCAGCGCGCAGCGCAGGCAGTACTTCTCGTGCTGGTGGCTGACGTAGATTTCGCCGTTAAGAATCAGGTGGAACCAGTCCTCGCCCGGATGCTTCGAGTAGCAGAAGTAACGCTCCGAATCCCGTTTGATGTGAACGTCCCAATCCTCGTGATCGGGGACATAGAGCCGCGTGTCGGGGATCAGATCGACTGGTGAGGCGGGCGAATTCTCGGCGGTGGCGGTGTTCTCAACAAACGGGTTCTCAATGAGTGGGGCGTCCAATGGCAACGACTCCTCGGACGGGGACTCACTAGGAGTCGCGTTCGTGATTGAGGTCCCTTCCATGTCTCGTCCCTTCATTCCGGCAACGGTTGGCCCTTGGTTTCGGGGGCGAGCCAAATGATGGCCATCCCGACGACGTAGATCAGGCTCATCACGGAGCAGGCCATCGGCAGGCCGCCGACACCTTTGAAGAGGCCGATCATGTTGCCGGTTTGCAGCGCAGCCACGGCGGCAAGAATGCGTCCGAAGTTGAAGGCGAATCCTTGGGCCGTCGCTCGTACATTGGTCCGGAAGAGTTCGGGCAGGTAGAGCGGTAGCCAACCGTAGAACGACGCCGTGAACCCTCCCGCGATGAAGACCGTTACGAGGAACGGCGTTCCAAAGGTGGTGTTCGTCTGGAAGAACAGCAGCGCCGACAGGAACGAGCCAAGACACAGCAACGCGAATGTCGGACGGCGGCCCAGCACGTTCCCCAGCAGTGCGCCGGCGATCGTTCCTATGATGGCACCCAGTCCCGAGAAGATTTGCGTCATAGCGCGCGCCGAAATGCGGGCCGAGTTGACTTCCGCCTCGGGCAAGTTCGCCGCCATTGCCGCTTCTTTGGCGATGTCGTTCGCCCACGAGGGCGCACGTTGAATGGAGGCCCACGTTCCGATCAATGCCACGCCACTGAGGCACGCTCCGATCAGCAGCAGCCGCACTGTCGATCGCACTTCGTCGGAGGCACCTGCGGAGGCATCGCGACTGCGTTGCAGGAATCGCAACACGGGGTAGATGTAACCGCACAGCGCGATCACCAATCCCACAGCCGAGCCGATCATCCGAATTGCCAACGGATATTCACGCAACCAGACGAACACGATCAGCAGCGCACCGACCGCGCCGACAACGACGCCGAGCAAATCTTTCGTCGCCCAACTCAAAGTCGAACCCTTGTCGCGCTGATGTTGCCACTTCTCCGATTCCGGCACCGCCAGTCGAATGAAAAACGTGAGGACCGCAGGGGCGGCACCGAGCAGCATCAACAACCGCCAGCCCTGATGAGCCACGAGCGAATCGACCCAGTTCTGCGGCAGCCCCATCGCCAACAAACCTCCTTCCGCCGACTTGATGAAGCTTGCCAGTCCCAGTGCAAACAACGCGACGAGTAGGAAGCCGACGTTCGCCGCCGCACCGATCAGTCCCGACAACAAGGCTCGCGACTTGTTCGGCCAAATCTCCATGACCAGAGCCACCCCGAGTGACCACTCGCCCCCCATGCCGAGCGCCGCGAGAAAGCGGTAGCAGAAGAACTCTTCAGCCGACTGCGAGATGCAGCAGACTCCCGAAAAGACTGAGTACGCGAAGACGCTGAGTGTCATCGCCCGCACTCGCCCGATGCGGTCGCCCAGCCAACCGAACAGCACTCCGCCGGTGGACATGCCGACGAGAAATCCCGCCGTCCAAATCCCTTCCCACAAATTGACGAAGGCTTCCATTTCCTTGATGTCTTTCGGACCGGAGTTCGCCAGCAAGTCCTGCAACGCGGGGCGCGCGACCAGCGGCAACAGCCCCAACTCAAACCCATCGAACATCCAACCGAGCAGCGCGGCGAGCAGTGCCATCCACTGCCCAAAAGTCGTTCCGGTCGCTGCGGGTTGCGTCGGCAAAGTCGGTGGGTTCACGGGGCGAATCTTTCGCGAAAGAGTGTCGAACACGAACGGGGCAGGATTGTGAAGTGGCTCGCCACGAAACGCAAACTCGGGCGAGAACACCCAGGGCCATTGCCTTTTTAAATTTCGGGTGCCTCGTTCACGGAGCTTCGACGTGTCCGTGCGATGAAG
>JAYTQJ010000739.1:0-6252 GCA_043746775.1 Schlesneria sp. | reverse complement strand
GCCACGTCGAAGCTCCGTGACCGTGGCACCCCAATGGAAATAGGCGATGGCCCTGCACGATCCGAACGGACCCTTGTGAGACCCGCGTCACTCGCGTCACAATCCGCGCGGTCCTGCCACCGTCCCTCGTTGTGAAAGTTTCGCCGTGCCGCCTGTTGAACATGCTGATGAAATCGTCGTGGATGTCGATCTGGGGCCGCGTCGCTATCAAATTCCGATCGTCAGTCACCGGTTGTCGCACTGCGCGGAATTCCTCACGCACTGGTGGATCGAACGGGATGGCATGTCGTCGATGACCTGCAAACAGCCGCCGCCCGGTGGCAGCGTTTGGCTGGCCGAAAAAAAGCATCCGGCGGCGGGTTCGGCGTTGATTGTCACCGATTCCAATCTCGTTTCGACGCACGCGGTCACGGTGCGCGACAGCCTGCTTGCCCGAGGCTGGCGATGCGAAATGGAGGTGCTGCCAGCGGGCGAACCTTCCAAGTCACTCGATGTTGTCAGCAAAGTCTATGACCGACTGATCGCGATGAACGCTGATCGTCGCACGTTGGTGGTCGCGGTCGGTGGGGGAGTCGTCGGCGATGCGGCGGGCTTTATCGCGGCGACTTACACGCGAGGATTGCCGTTCGCACAGATCCCCACCACGTTGTTGTCGGCCGTCGATAGTTCGGTCGGAGGCAAGACGGGGGTCAATCATCCGCGTGCGAAGAACATGATCGGGGCCTTCTATCAACCGATTGGCGTCTTCATCGACACCGCCGTGTTGGAGACGCTTCCCGACCGCGAGTATCGCGCGGGTCTGGCCGAGGTAGTGAAGTACGGCGTGATTCTCGACGCCGAGTTCTTCGCGTACCTCGAACACCACGTTGATGCGATCCACGAGCGCAGGCCCGATGTGTTGAGGCACATCATCGCCCGAAGCTGTCGCCTGAAAGCGGACGTGGTCGAACGGGACGAGTTTGAAGCGACTGGTCTCCGTGCCGTGCTGAACTACGGCCACACGTTCGGCCATGCGTTTGAGGCTCTCAGCGGCTACGGCCAGATGCTGCACGGTGAGGCGGTCTCGATCGGAATGCTCTACGCCAGCCGCCTCGCCGAACGACGTGGTCTCATTGGCAGCGACCTCACCGCGCGACAGCGCGACCTGCTGCAAGCACTTCAGCTTCCGATCGCGCTCCCCCTAGCCGCTCACTTCGCCACCGATGACATCCTCGCCCGGATGCAGCTCGATAAGAAAACAGTCGCCGGGAGTCTGCGGTTCGTCCTGCCCGTGAAGCTAGGCGAAGTCCGCACGTTTGCAGATGTCCCCGAAGCCGACGTGCGAGCAGTGTTGGGAGCGTCTTCAAAGTAGCCATCATCGTTCTGCGTGATGAGCCTCACGGAGAAACCTGTGAAGACTCAAAAGTCTGCTCGCGCGAGGCTCATCACGCGGAGCGATGATGGCTACTTTGGCCTGAAGCAAAAGTTCGCCCCCGCATCTATAGTCCTGCCAAACATCGTCCTGCCAAACGCCGATTCCATTCAGAGACATCCCTCGTGACGACTCATCAACCTCCCGCCGATCGCCGCCTGCTCAAGTCGGTGTTGCTCTCTGCGCTCGTGCTGGCGGCGGGAGCGGCCGGGAGTTACGGGCTGGCTCAGTTGCGGAAGCCGCCAGAACTGAAAGCGGCATCCAATCGCCAGTACAACGTTGAGACCTTCACGGTTCAGCCTGTCGATCTGCGCGAGATCGTCAACGCGTTCGGCACCGCTCGTCCCGAGAAAGAGGTCGTGCTGTCGGCTCAAGTGGCGGGTGAGATCTCGCAAATTCTCCCGCAGCTCAAGGTCGGTCTGAAGGTGAAGGGGCCGCGCTCGGCGGATGCTTCGCTTGCGATTCAGGCTTTTAGTGACAACCGCGTTGAGAACACTGACGGCGACTTGCTCGTCCGGATCGATCCGAGTTCCTATGAAGAGCGTGTCGCGGCGGCGCGGCATCGGCTGGCGGCGGACCAATCCGATTTGAATCGGATCGAGCAGGAAGAGGCGAACCTCGCCCGCGTCTACGAGAAGATCGTTGCTGACTGGGAGGACTCGGAACGCGAGTACAAAAAAACGTCCAAGCTGCGCGAGCAAGGGATCAATACCGAAAGCGATCTGCGGCGGGCACAGATGGAACTGCGGCAACACGAGAAAGCCAAAGTCCAAAGCCACAACGAACGCGACCTGCTCCCACTGCGGCGCGAGCAGACTCAGCGAATGATCGAGAGCCACACGACCGACCTCAAACTCAGCACGCTCGATCTGGCGCGGACGTTCATTCGCCCGCCGTTCGATGGCGTTCTCAGTACGGTCCATGTGGAGCGAGGTCAGTACGTGCGCGTCGGTGAACCGCTCGTCACGATCACGGCGGTCTCCGAGGTCGAGATCCCGCTCGCCGTCACACTCGATGACTACGCGAAGCTCCTCCCCGATGTTCTCGAACGGCGTTATCCGGCCGTCGAACTGGCTGAGAACGAAACGTCCAAGCCACGTTGGACGGGGCACGTCGTCCGCGTCTCACCCAAGGCGGACGAGCAAACGCGCACGGCCACGGTCTTCATTCGGGTCGAGAACACGACGCAGGTGACTCCTCTGTTGCCCGGCACATTCGTTCACGCGCGCGTGGAGGGTCCGGTGTTGAAGCGGGTACTCGCCGTTCCGCGCGATGCGGTCTCCAACGGCCACGTCTTCGTCGAACGAGACGGCAAGGTGACGCAGCAGTCGGTCCTCGTCAGTCGCATCCTGAACGGAATGGCTCTCATCGCGAGTGGCCTCGCGCCGGGCGATCGCGTCGTCTTGACGAACCTCGATGTCCTGTTTGAAGGTGCCGCCGTGACGGTCTCAGTGGAGCGATCGCTGGCCGAGGAACTGGCTCGCCAACGAACGCGGTCCGCGAAACTGGTCGATCCGCCGTCGGGAACGTGAAAAACCGGTGCGATCTCTCTCGCGGTTTGAAGTCAGACATTTCTGAGCGGGGCGGCGTAAGCCCCCTGACTCTTGGGCGTAAGCCCTCACGGGAAGAACCGGGGGGCTTACGCCCAATGGCACTTACTTTGGGGTGTAGCTGAAGTCGTAAGACTTCAGATGCTCGTCAAAGCCGGCTGAATTCTCACGAATTCAGCTACGTCGCACTGAACGTCCATTTAAAAATCGCTCAAAGTAAGTGCCATTGGGCTAACGCCGCCCCGCTCAGAAACCTCTCACTCTCCGCCGCGCGAGGTATATGCGAGCAAGATGCCCCGCACTTTCTCACCGGCGGTAGAACGTGATCGCCAGCAGGCTGCACACGATCAAGGCGACGCTGGCGATGGCCCAGCCGGTCGCGGAGACGCGCGGTTCATGCTGTTCGGCGCGGGTGGGTCGAGCTGGCTTGGTCGCACGGGCCACGTTGCGGAACGGTGACATCGGACGCACCTCTTCCAACGTGGGGGGAGCCGTGCCCGCGTCATCGACCAGCAATCGCGGGCCGTCGTCCGATGCGGTGCTGTCCCTCAACGCGAAGGTCTCGTCGATCGAGTGGCCTCGCGATGTTCGCTCGGTCCAATCTTCCATAGATCGGTCGGAGTTTCGCGCATCGTCGTGATTCGGCAACGTGGACGAGGCATCCGTGTGAGTCCCGAACTCGTCGGTTTCACGAGCAACGTCCGACGCATCGAGATCATCGCGCATCGCCTGCGGTGTCGAGCCGATTCGCGCGAGTGCCATGCTGCGATTGGCCTGCACGACGGCGACGTGGGAATCGGTCTCGGCTGGAACATCAGATTCGATGTCGGGAGTGAAGTCCGCCGCGATCCGGGTTGGAGCGGCGGTGATCTCGACGGCGGCGTTCGGTGTCTCTGGAGACGAGTCATTCGCGGACGGCTTCGCATCACGGCGAAAGACGTTGATGCCGCGACCGCGCAACCACGAACGGCCGTTCGCGACTTCGGCTTCTTCGTTTGCGGCCGCTGTCTTGGCAGGAGGGATCGCGCCGGTCGAGGACGACTTGAACGCGGCGCGGGACGAGGGGTTTGCGGCGATGCCGTTTCCCGCCGACTCCTGCTGAACGTCGTCCGCCTCCGCAGTCTGCAACTGATCGTCGATCTGGTGAATGAGGTCGATCGGCCGGTCTTCGTCGGGCGCGAAGTCGAGTCGCGCGGTCTCACCCAATTCCTGTGCTAGCTGCGCGGTCTGCTTGGCATCGGTCAGTTGTCCGACATCGAACAGGCGTCGAGCACGGTTGAGCAACGAATCGACTCGCGCCCGCACGTCGCTCGAAGCCGTCACAGCAGGATTCACGGTCGTCGTGCGATGCGCGTCTTCGTTCAGTGCGGCCTTCAGCCGTTCGAGTTGATCGTCACCGTCGTCGGTCCCCGCTGAACCCGTTGAGTTGGCCGCAGCCAATTCCCGCCGCGCCGCTTGTCGCTCAGTCTCAGTCGGCGGCAAGGCGACACGTCCGCTGCCATGAGCTGTCACCGAACCGTTCGCCGCGTTCCCTTTGACCTGCGGTTTGCGTCGCATGTTGACGAGGCCGCTTGATCTGAGTGTGTTCTCGTCTCGTGACTCTTCTGACGGATCGACCGCCGTGGCGATGTTTGCCGTGACAGAAGGCTCGTCCGGTTCCGCTGGCTCAACCGATTCGTCGCGCGTTCCCGGCCACCACGTTTGCGATACGGACGGCAGAAATTGAGTCATCGACCGGCGAGAGTTGCCGACGCAGCCACTCGACAGGATGAACGGAAGCAGCGCGCCGATCAGCCACAGTCGCACGACGACAGCACTGTGGCACAGCAATCCGCGATTCAGCGATGCGCGAGTGAAGGGCACGGAACGGACTCAACCACGGGCGGCATTCAGCGAATGAACGACAGGGCCGGACCATCCTCAGACAGTCAGCCTGCCAACCGTATCGACCGGGTGGACTCTGCGGCTGAATCAAAAATGATTGAAGTTCTGCGGACTGCGCGCTGTCGGCAGAAGAGGCCGATTGGCAACGACGCGGCTCGTCCTCAAACAAGCGGCCCCACCGGGCTTGCCCCGGTGGCTCGCGGGTTTCTGCACTACTCGCTGTAACGATTCGAGTGAATGAGCAAGTAGTGCAAAGACCTGTTTCCACCGGGGCAAGCCCGGTGGGGTTCGCTCGTTTGAGGACGAGTGAGGCGTCCATCCTACGGAGATGCGAACACTTGCCGTTCGCCTTATACCGCTGCGCGCGACACCACCGGACCGCGCGTGGCGATCGCTTGGTCGATGCGCGCGATCTGGTCCGGCGCGAGACTCCACGTCATCGTGGCGGCGTTGTCTTGGATTTGGTCTGGACGCTTGGCTCCGCACAGCGCGACCGTGATCCCCGCGCGCTGGATCGTCCAATTCAACACGACCTGTGCGACGGTCGTGCCCGCTTCGAGTGCGATCGGACGGAGGGCGTCCAAGAAGTCTTGGTTCTTGTGCCACTCGTCTCCTTGGAACATCGGGTACTTGCGACGACCGTCTTTCGGATCGAAGTGAAAGTCGCGTGGCAGCTTTCCCGCCAAGAGGCCCTTCATCAGCGGCCAATAGATCATCACCGAGACGCCGTGTTCGATGCACCACGGCAACTGAGACGCTTCGATCTCGCGCTGCAGCATGTTGTAGTGCGGCTGATAGGCGGCGAGCGGACAGACCGCGTGGAACTCGGCGAGCTGTGCGCGACTCGCGTTAGAGAGGCCGACGCTGCGAATCTTGCCGGCGTCGAGCAGTCGCTTCATTGCCGCCGCCGACTCCGCCAGCGGCGTCTTCGGATCGGGTGCGTGCAGATAGAAGAGGTCGATCCGATCGGTGTTCAACCGAACGAGGCTTTCGTCGCATTGACGCAGCAGTGTCTCGGCCCGACCGTCTTTCACCTGGATGCCGTTCTCCCAGTGAATCCCGCCCTTGGTCGCAATGACCAGCTCGTCGCGACGATGCCCCAACGCGCGAGCAATCAGGCGATCGCTCTCCCCGTGCAGGCCGTAGCAGTACGCGGAGTCCAAGAAATTGATGCCGCTGTCCACCGCCGCCTGCAACGTGGCGAGGCTATTCGCATCGGTCACATCCAGGCTGGTGACACCAGCAATCGGCCAGCACCCCATCGCGATGGGCGTGACTCGAATTCCGGTGTTGGCGATTTCACGAAGTGGCAGCGTCATGTGTGTTTTCAATTCTGTATGGCGTGAGTCACGACGAGGCCATCGCCTCTTCGAATCTGGGAGATCGGGTGCCACGGTCACGGAGCTT
>JAYTQJ010000738.1:0-2855 GCA_043746775.1 Schlesneria sp. | reverse complement strand
CAATGTTGGTTCGCGGAGCGAACCACGACTATCTGCGACAGTTATGTCCGTCCGATCCTTACTGGCCATCGCCGGTCCCAACCGGACCGACCTGGCTCAGTCCGACACACCTCAACAGGAGACTACTCTGTGACGAAAACGTTTGTGATGGGATGGGCTTGCTTGATGATGGTGCCCGGCTTTGCTGCCGCTGGAGAACGCATGACTTATTCGCCGACGAAGAAGATCGACCATGTAGACGAACTGCATGGCGTGCAAGTGCCGGACCCGTATCGCTGGCTGGAAGATGACGTGCGCGTTTCGACGGATGTGGCCGACTGGGTGGCCGCGAAGAACAAAGAGACGTTCGCGTACCTCGGCTCAATCCCGCAGCGCGAGGCGATCAAGTCGCGGCTCACGGAGCTGTGGAACTACGAGAAGTACGGCGCGCCGTTCAAGGCAGGTCGCCGCTACTGCTACTTCAAGAATGACGGCCTGCAGAATCAGTCGGTCCTCTATAAGCTGGACTCACTGAGCGGTGAGGCGAGCGTACTGATCGACCCCAATGCGTGGTCGAAGGATGGGACGGTGGCTCTCGGTGCGACTTCGTTCAGCGAAGACGGTCGCTATGTCGCGTACAGCGTGGCCGACGCCGGGTCCGACTGGAACACATGGCGGATCATTGAGGTCGAGTCCGGCCGTTTGCTGGCCGATGAACTGCGCTGGGTCAAGTTCAGCGGAGCCAACTGGACACCCGACAACAAAGGCTTCTTCTATTGCCGCTATGACGAACCGCCCGCAGGCGCGGCCTTCCAGAAAACGAACCTCAATCAAAAAGTCTTCTATCACCGTGTCGGAACGGCTCAGTCGGAAGATGTCCTCGTCTATAAGCGGCCGGATGAACCGACTTGGGGCTTCGGGCTGAAGGTTTCGGAAGACGGCCGCTATCTCGTCATCAATATCTGGAAGGGGACCGACGACAAATATCGAGTCCTCTATAAAGACCTGACCGAACCCTACGGAATGCCGATCGACCTCATCGAGAATTTCGACAACGAGTACTCGTTCATCGGCAACGACGGGACGAGGTTCTACTTCGTGACGGACCTCGATGCGCCGCGCAAGCGAATCGTGGCGATCGACATCGCTTCAGGTAGCCCTGTCGCTCCGCGACAGGAAGCGCGAGCAACAAACGACGCCCCCAACGCCAACGACGCAGCAAACCAAAACGAGCCGCAGGCGAGCCGCCCGCGACCACGAGTCCGCGAAGTCATCGCGCAGTCCACCGAGACGCTCGTCAACGCGGACATCGTCGGCAACCAGTTCGTCCTGACGTATCTGAAGGACGCCAAGACGCAGGTCAAGCTGCACGCGATCGACGGCAAGTTCGTGCGAGAAGTCGCGTTCCCCGGCATCGGCACGGCAGCCGGTTTCGGCGGGAAGCGGACCGACACCGAAACCTTCTATTCTTTCAGTAGCTTCGCGACGCCGCCCTCCACGTTTCGCTTCGATCTGCTGACCGGTGAGAGCACTCTCCTGAGACAGGCCAAGGTGAAGTTCAATCCCGACGACTACCTCGTTGAACAGGTCTTCTATCCCAGCAAGGACGGCACGAAGGTGCCGATGTTCATCACGCGCAAGAAGTCGACGAAACTCGACGGCACCAACCCGACGCTGCTCTACGCCTATGGTGGCTTCGCGATTTCACTGACACCCAGCTTCTCGGTCGGTCGCGTCGCGTGGCTGGAGATGGGGGGCATCCTCGCGATCCCGAACCTGCGCGGCGGGGGCGAGTACGGTGAGGAATGGCACAAGGCCGGGACGAAGCTCAACAAGCAAAACGTCTTCGACGACTTTATTGCTGCTGCCGAATGGCTGATCGCGAACAAGTACACCAGCTCGAAGAAGCTCGCGATCCAAGGCGGGAGTAACGGCGGACTGCTGGTCGGCGCGTGCATGACGCAGCGTCCTGATCTCTACGGCGCGTGCCTCCCCGCTGTCGGTGTGATGGACATGCTCCGCTTCCACAAGTTCACGGCGGGCCGCTTCTGGGTCGATGACTTCGGCAGCGCCGACAACCCCGACGAGTTCAAAGCTTTGCTCGCTTACTCGCCGTATCACAATCTCAAGCCGAACACGAAGTACCCCGCGACACTCGTCACCACCGCCGACACCGACGACCGCGTCGTCCCCGGCCACAGTTTCAAGTTCGCCGCGCGCCTGCAAGAACATCACACGGGAGACGCTCCGACCCTGATCCGCATCGAAACCCGAGCCGGTCACGGCGCAGGCAAGCCCACGGCAAAACTCATCGAAGAAGCCGCCGACCTGTGGGCGTTCCTCGTCAAGAACTTGGGGATGAACGTGAAGTAGCCGTAGTCGGGGGGAGGGCGTGTCGGCTGATCGTGGTCGCGGCAGGTCGTTCAACCCCCACTAAGGCTCGAACCCGCGCTGGATGTCATGGCAGAAATCGCGATTTCTGTTGTGAGCGGCGCAGATTCCGGCGCAGTTGGCGCACGGGATGACGGTTTGAACCGACTCGTCGAACTGTGGCCGATGTTGTCGGCGGATGATCGGAGGGTATTGGTTGCTCATGCGGAGCATCTTGACTGCCGAACAAACTGTGGCTGAGAGGTAGCTCGCAATCTCGTTCAATGCTCTGCGGGTGCCCTTCGCCGTTCATAGAAGCGATCGACTCTTGTCGATACACTCGCGCATTCTGAAACACTTTCCAGCGCACTCAGCCGACAAGAGCGAGCCAATGCCCGAACATTTTTTCGAGCAGCCCATCCTCAATTCGCCGTATTCTTACCCGGCGCGGCATTGGGAACTCGACAAATCCGGGCAGCCTACGGATCAGATTCTGGCGTCCCGGC
>JAYTQJ010000737.1:0-6263 GCA_043746775.1 Schlesneria sp. | reverse complement strand
TTCAGCGCGTTGACGACGTGTTGCACGAAGTTGAGCTGCTTGTTGCTGGTCTCGATGGTGAAGTCGTCGCGCGTGGGAGCCTGATTCGCCCCCTTCGTGCCAAACGGCGGATTGGTCAGGATGACATCGAACCGCTCGCCCGACGGCGGATCGTAGATCGTGTCCCCCAGCGTAATGTGCGGCTCGACTCCGTGTAGGTAGAGGTTCATCAGCGCCATGCGTCGCGGCCGAGCGACCAACTCCTGAGCGAAGTAGGTCTGCTTTTTGAGCCGTTTGGCAATGTCGCGATCGATGGCTCCCTTCGTGGCCTCGACAAACCACTCATGCGCCGCCACGAGAAACCCGCCGGTCCCGCACGCCGGGTCGCAGATGGTGAACTCCTTGTGAATGCGCGGATCGGGCTTCATCACACGGACGATCGACTGAATGAGGACTCGCGGCGTGAAATATTGCCCGGCTCCCTTCTTCCCTTCGTTGGCCGCTTTTTCGAGTAACCCTTCATAAGCCTCCGCCTTCACGTCCACACCGAGCGATGTCCACTCGATTTCATCAATCAGGTTGATGAGCTTCTTCAAACTGACCGGGTTGTTAAACCGCGACTGCGACTCGGCAAAGATGTCCCCCAACATTCCCGGCTGCTTCGCCAGCTTGCGGAGCAGATCGACGTAAAAGTCCGTCAGGTCCGACCCAGCCTTGTCCCGCAGCGTGGGCCAGTCGCAGCCTTTGGGAACCTCAATCCCCTTCTCATCGGCCATCTTCAGAAACAGCAGAAACGTGATCTGCTCGATGTAATCGCCGTAGTCGATGCCATCATGCCGCAGCGTGTGGCAGAAGCCCCAGAGTTTGGAAACAACGTCAGACATGTGATCTTTCACGAACACAAGAGGCAATCAGCTCAGCAGGCTGACGTGAGGATAAGCGAGAATCTTGGCATCGACCGTCAGCAACGGGATGCCATAAATTCGCGCCGTTGCGACGATCAACTCATCGGCTGGGTCACGATGGAACTCACCCGGAAGGTGGCAAGCCTCGATCGCGATCTCAGTTGTCAGCGGGAGCAGCCGCACTTGGGGAAGAGCGACGGCCATCGGCAGCCACTCGTCAACGGGCCGGTCCAGATCGAGCTTTCCAGTCTGGCACTTTTTGGCGATCTCCCAGCATGAGATCACGCTGACCCCGAGTTCGTCGGCATCCTCGATCAGTTGTCGATGATGCGCCGTGAGCTTCGGAAAGCCACCAGCCCACCAATACCAAATATGAGTGTCGAGCAGGATCACCGGCAGGCCTCCCATTCGTCGGCAGGAACAGCGGGGCCAAACGGATCGTCATCCCGAAGCACTGATCCGGCGAGCGGATTGACGAACGGGGTTGCCGGCTCGGCGGTAGCTGCCGCCTCGTCCTGCGAAAGGACGATGATCTCAACGCGCTGCCCAAGGAGAGGTCGCAATTGCGGCAGGTAAAGCGTTTCGGAATCGAGCGTGCGTGTGAGTCGAATGGCTTGCATGGATTTTCTCCAGATCGACGGAAAAGAGCGTTGGCAGTCTAACAGGACTCACGCGGCGATGGCCTGATTGAGTTCGCGAATCAGTTCTTCGAGCCTCCCGCCGAACACCTTGTTGGCCTTCCCCCAACCACCCGCGCCTTCGAGCGTTGGCAAGACATCGAAGTCGTCGGGGTCAATCGAAAGGTTTTCGACAAGTGACGCTCGGATGCGATCCAGCCACTGCTGCTGCTCCGGTGTAAACATCTTCCCAGCCGAGACGGCCGTGATTGCTTTGGTGGCTCGCTCTTCGGCCGAAAGTAGCGGGCTTTGCTCTTTCGCTGCATGTTTGACCATTGAAATGATGTCGGCCAGTGATTTGTGATGCCGCATCTGATGCGCCTTTTGGAGCACCTCGATCGTGAAGCGTTCCGGCGCGGCGGTCAGCTTTTGTTTGAGTTCGTTGAGGGCGGTCGTGCTCCAATCGGCGGGCCGTTCGAGCAGGATCTTTACCGCTTCAATCTGCGTGGCGTTCTCGCGGATGAACCGGGAGAACAGTTCGAGGTAGTCTTCCGGCTTGTGTTCCTTGCCTAGTCCGTCGCGAATCATGTACTCGGACGAGACTTGGTCTTCGTTCTCGATGGCTCGCAAGAACGTCTTGGGGCGGCGCGGGTATTTCTCGAACGCACTCAAGAGGCCGGGAGTTCGCAGCAGTTGCATCGTGCCCGTGAAGTCAGTCTTGAGCTTGGCCTGAAGTTGGGTGGCGAACTTGGCGATGTCGCCGTCGGGGATGCCGTGCGCCGCGAATAGGTCGCGCGCTTCGGCAGCCATCTCCTTGTCGATGCGTTGCAGCCGTTTGACCAGACAGCCGGTGTTGTAGTCGCGATCCTTGTTGGCCCAAATGGCGTCGATGACTTCCGTGATGGTTCGCGCCGGCTTGTCGGGTGGCTCGGTTGTCATCGTCGTGGACTTCTTGAAGAACTCCACCAGCGAACCGTTGAAGCAATCGAAGACCGTGAAGTGCGACTTGTCGGAATGCTGCTCGCCCTTGCGTGTGCCGCGACCGAGCATCTGCTCGAACAGGATGCGGGACTTCACCGGTCGCAGAAAGACGATGAACTCCAGGTCGGGAATATCGACGCCGGTCGAAAGCAAATCGACCGTGATGGCGATACCGGGGTTCGGCCGGTTGCGGAACTCGCGAATCTTCTGGAGCGGCCGATCGACGCGGCCGGTGATCTTGCGGACGAAGCTCTCGCCACGCCCGAAGATTTCAACCGCCAGTTGGGCCAGTTCGTCGGCGTGCGACGCGTGCGGCAAGTCGTTCGCCGCGAAGATCAGCGTCTTGGGGAATCGACCGTAGCGCTGCTCGTGCTCATCGGCGTACTGCTTGAGTTCCAACAGGATCTTGCGGTTCGAGTCGGGCGACGTGACCTTCCGTTCGACATCGGTCGAATCGAATTCGCGTTCATCCTCCAGCGCGTCGAGTTGGGCCGCTCCCGACACCAGATCGACCGACTCAACCGTCTCGCCTTCTTTCAGAAACACACCGTTGGCCCGCACGTCAGACTTGATCTTCACCAAGTCCCAATCGACCAGATGCCCTTCCCGAACGGCTTGCTCGTAGGTGTAACGGAACACCACGTCGTGAAAGTATGCCTTGGTGTGTGCGGCTGGCGTCGCCGTCAGGCCGATCTTGATGGCGTCGAAATAGTCGAGCACCGTACGCCAGATCGATTGCTCGGCCGTCGTGTAGCCGCGATGGCATTCGTCGGCCACGATGATGTCGAAGGCGTGAATCGGAATCGGTAGTTGTTCGGCATCCTCGTCGATGTCGTCGCCATCCTCGGAAAACACCGCCTGCCGTCCCATCAGATTGATTGCCATCCGTTGGATCGTGCAGATGTAGACGAAGACGTGCTTCGGCTGCGGATTGGTCAGATAGTCCTTGGACATCATTTTTGGATCGAAGGCATCCTCGTCGCCGAAGTCTTCCTTTTGGAACTTGTTGCTGTAGACCTCGTACAGCTTGTCGAACTTGAGATTCGGTTCCGGCTCAAACACCGAGAAGGCTCGCACGCCTTGAGCGGCCAGTGCTCGACGATCCACCAGAAACAGAATTCGCCGCGCCTGCTGTGACTTCAGCAGCCGGTAACACTGATTGACCAGCGTGAAGGTCTTGCCCGTTCCCGTGGCCATCGCGATGAGCATCTGCCGCTTCTGGTCGGCAATGGCCTGCTCGGTCGCCGCGTTGGCAGCCTTCTGGTACGGCCGCAACTTCGGTTGATCGTTGGGCGTGTTGGTGAACCACACGCACGCCTTCGCGAAGTCGCGGCCGAGTGATTCCCTGAGTGCGTCCGGCGTGTGGAACTTGGCGATGCGGCGCGACATGGCGAGCGGCTCGCGCACGTCGTGAAACCAGAGGACTTCGCCGTTCGTGGCGTACAGAAACGGGACGCGATAGCCCCGAAAGTTGAACGGGCTGTCCATCACTCCCTTCGAGTACCGTTCGGCCTGTGGAAGAACTCCCTGCGGTCCGAGCGTAAGTTTTTTCGCCTCGACGATCGCAAGCACCGAGCCATCCACGCACAGCGCATAGTCCGCCGGACCGGCGTCGGTGGGAAACTCTTCGATGGCGCAGCCCGACAACTCCGCCAGCGGTTGCTGCTGGGCCTGCGCCCAGGAAATGATCTTCCAGCCCCACGCCGTCAGTTGCGGGTCGATCAGCTTCTTCCGCGCCAGCCACTCGGAGTTCTCGGGAGTCGCGGAAGACATAGATTGGTCCTGTAATGCATTTGAGTGAGCTTGGAGGCTAGCTGCCGCAGAAGGCTCTGTCTATCAAACTGTCGGCGACACTACGGCCATCGCCTAGTTGGGTCTGCGAAAGCTGTAGGGTGGGACCAGCGGCGCTTCGCCGCGCCGGTCCACCATGATTTCACGATGTTTCCTGATGGTGGGCCGGCGCTCGAAGCGAGCTGGTCCCACCCTACGTGAAAAAGGCGATGGCCCTGTCGATGGTTCGCTACCGCTTTATCCGACCAGATGTATCATGGCCGACTCGCATTCGAGTCTCTGACGTTTTTTCATCCGCAATTGAGTCGAACCGACATCATTCGCGCTGTCCGCGCAAGGAGCATCCGACATGGCCGAGCAAGTTTACCTGGCGATTGATCTGGGCGCGGAGAGTGGCCGTGTGATGGCGGGTCTCTTTGATGGACAGCAGGTGCGCCTCGAAGAGTTGCATCGGTTTCCCAACGGTCCCGTCCATGTAGCCGACACGATGCGCTGGGACTTGCTCCGGCTGTGGTCCGAAATTCAGACCGGTCTCGCCAAAGCGGCGACTCGGTTCGGGCAGAGCATCGTGTCCGTCGGTGTCGATACGTGGGGCGTCGATTTCGTGCTGCTCTCGAAGACGGGCGAGATGCTCGGCCAGGCTTACAACTACCGCGACCCGAGGACGCGCGGCGTGATGGAGCAGACGTTTCAACGCGTCCCGCGCGCGGAAGTCTTCGCGGAGACGGGCCTGCAGTTCATGGAGATCAACTCGCTCTACCAATTCATCGCGATGAACCAAGCCAACAAGGCGCTGGTCGCTCAGGCCGACCGCTTTCTCATGATCCCCGACTTCTTTCACTGGCTGTTGTCCGGCAGTCGCGTCGTTGAGTTCACGAACGCCACCACGTCGCAGATGTTTCATCCGACGGATCGCACTTGGGCGTTCGATCTGCTGCGGAAGCTCGATCTTCCCACGCAAATGTTCGGAGATGTTGTTGGCCCCGGAACGAAGCTCGGCCGACTGCGCGAGGATGTCGCACGGCGAGCTGGCTTGCCACGGCTGGATGTGGTCACACCACCGACGCACGACACCGCCGCTGCCGTGGTTGCGGTGCCGACCGACCGAACCGGCTCCGCGAGTTGGGCCTACATCAGCTCGGGGACGTGGTCGCTGATGGGCCTCGAACTGCCTCACGCCGTCCTGACGCAGCGTGCTCTCGAACTGAACGTCACGAACGAAGGTGGCATCGACGGGACGTATCGAATCCTCAAAAACATCATGGGACTGTGGCTGGTGCAGGAGTGCCGCAAGTCGTTCGAGCGAGACGGCATGGCCTACGATTACGGCTTGTTGGCGCAGGCGGCTCGCGACGCCAAGCCGTTCCGTGCGTTCGTTGATCCCGACGATCAGGCGTTCCTTGCGCCACCCGACATGCCCGAAGCGATTCGCAGTTGGTGCCGTCAGACCAATCAAGAGATCCCCGACAGCGAAGGAGGTCTCGTTCGCTGTGCCCTCGAAAGCCTCGCCCTCAAGTACCGCATGGTTCTCGGTTGGTTGGAAGAGTTGTCCGGTGAGCGAACCGAAGTCATTCACATCGTCGGCGGTGGGACACAGAACGAGTTGTTGAACCAGTTCACAGCCAACGCGACCGGCCGTCCCGTGGTGACGGGACCGATCGAAGCGACTGCACTCGGCAACATCCTCGTCCAAGCGAGAACCGCCGGAGCCATCGGTTCGCTCGCCCAGATTCGCGATGTCGTGCGAGCCTCGTCCGCGTTGAAACGCTATGAGCCTCAGAACACACTCGCGTGGGACGAAGCCTACGGCCGCTTCCTCGAACTCGTGGGCCGAACCAAGAAGTAGATGGAGTGGTGGGCAGGGAATGTTTTTCTCGCCCCTCGCCCGTCTCCAAAGAACGCCCACACCGCAGGTCTCGGGTGGTGCGAGAGACCTGCGGTGCGATGTGGCGTGGTGCGGAGAGAGAGAACGGGTGTGGTCGGGTGCGTT
>JAYTQJ010000736.1:0-14895 GCA_043746775.1 Schlesneria sp. | reverse complement strand
ACTTCTGCTACGTTCGATTGGCCTTGTTTTGTAGATCCGAAATCCTTAACGGCGTTGCCGTCTGGTGTGCGTCACTCCGTCCAGCGGGCGACCTCTTGTTCCCAGACGGCGCGGATCAGTTGCAGTTTGCGTTCGACCTTCCGTTCGGTGCAATTGAACTGATCGGCGATCTCACGGTTTTTGTGGCCCATCAGGCGGAGCAGGGCGTACGACCGCAAGTCGGGTTCGAGCAGTTCCAACATCTCGGCGCAGACGACATCGAACTCGGGGGAGTTCGCTGTTGAGGCGGCTTCATGCAGATCGATTTCTTCTCGCGTACGACCGCCGCCACGCTTCTGGGCGGACTCGTGCCGTTGCTGGCGAAGTGCCTTCCGCACGGTGATCGTGCCAAGGACATTCCAAAGGTCGTCGCGAGTCATCTCGTCGCCGAAGTCGCCTCGCTCTGCCCGTTGCCAGAAGCTGATGAAGGCACTCTGCAACGCGTCCTCAGCATCGGCCATCCGCTTCCATCGGCCGGAGAGCGCCTGCTCGGCGAGGGCTGTCAGTCGGAGACGGAAGCGATCCCAGAGCCGCGCCACGGCGGCAGCGTCGCCTGCCCGAATCTGTCGGAACAAGATCGACACAGAGCCGGAAAGATCGTCGGTCATGACGGCGAAAACTCGCGACGGAATTGCTGGAGTCTCACGAGGACGATCCGAGGGGACTCAAGTCAGAAGCCGCTGACGATGTTGGGATCGATGCCGCCCTCGTGATCGGTGAACCGCATCGATTCTTTCTTCCATTGCAGATTGACGATACCCGTCGGGCCGGACCGGTGCTTGGCGACGACGATCTCGGCGAGGCCGGGACGGTCGTCGGGGTTATAGGCATCGGGGCGGTGGAGGAACATGACGATGTCGGCGTCCTGTTCGATGGCACCACTCTCACGCAAGTCGGCCAAGCGAGGCCGCTTGTCCTCTCGCAACTCCACGCCGCGATTGAGCTGTGACAGCGCGATCACCGGTAATTCGCACTCCTTGGCGATCCCCTTGAGCCGCCGCGTGATCTGAGCGATCTGCTGCTCGCGACTGGCTCGTTTGTCATCCGATTCAATCAGTTGCAGGTAGTCGATGATGACGAGTCCGAGATTGTTTCTCCGCTTGAGTCGTCGGCAAATGGCAGTGATCTGACCAACGGTGCGTCCAGGTTGGTCGTCGATGAATAACGGTAGTTCGCTCAGTTCCGACGACGCCTGCATCAGCGCATGGCGTTCGGCCGGTTCGAGCTGTCCCTTGCGCAGGCGGTGCCCGTCGAGTCTGGCTCGGATGCACAAAAATCGTTCCGCCAGTTCGAGCTTGGACTGTTCGAGGCTGAAGATCAGCGTCGCGGTCTGGCCCGCCCCGGCCACATACTCGGCCACGTTGCAGACGAAGGCCGTTTTCCCCATCGAAGGACGGGCGGCAATGATGATGAACTCAGACGATTGGAAGCCGTTTGTCTGGCGATCCAGCTCCTCGAAGCCCGTCGAAAGCCCGCTAATCGAGCCTTCCTTGCCCGCTCGTGCGTTAATGCGGTCGAGCGTGGCCAGCATGATCTCATCCATGCTCAGTTTGGCACCTCCCTCTTGGTTCTCCATGATTTGGAAGATGCCTTGCTCGGCTCGATGCAACACATCGGCCGTGTCATCTGAGCCGTCGTAGCAGTCTCGCAGGATTTCGGTGCAGACGTTGGTCAGGCTGCGTTGAATCCATTTGTCACGAACGATCTCGGCGTAGTACTTCGCGTGCGCCGCGTGTGGGACCGTCTCTAAGATTTCGATCAGGTACGGGGCACCACCGATGTCGTCCAACTGCAAGCGGGCATCCAGTTCCTCGGCCAGCGTGACGATGTCCGACCGGCGATTCGCTTCGTGCAAACGAAGAATGGCAGCATAAATGGACTGGTGAATGTCGCTGTAGAAGTGTTCCGGCTTCAGGATGTCAGCGATCTCATCGATCGCATGATTCTCAAGCAATACGCTGCCGAGAACGCTTCGCTCCGCCACGAGATTTTGTGGTGGAAGATGAGCGCCGCCAATGCTGCCGCGAGAATTCAAATCAGCCATGACAAGCCGCCCCAAAACGCAAAGCCGTCCGCTCTCCAGAACCGCGACATCGCCGTCTGGAAAAAAAATGGCGACGCACCCAAAGCAGGGTGCGTCGCCGTCGAGAGCAACAAATATCCGAACTGCGGATCATTTCTTCGCAGCAGGGACCACCCATACCTTGACCTCGGTCTGGGCATCGGCGTGCAAGTAAATCTTGACGGTATACATTCCCAATTCCTTGAGCGGTCCGTCCAAGCGAACATCGGCGGATTCGATCTGGTAGCCAGCAGCCTTGAGTGCCTTGCTGATATCCGGCCCCATGATGGAACCGTACAAGTGACCTTCTTCGTTGGCATTGGCTTCGAGCGTCACGCTGTACTTGCCCACAGCTTCGGCACGCACCTTGAGTTGCTTAATCCGCTCGACTTCGAGGCTCTCCAGCTTCTCTTGATGACGCTTGACGCGGCGCTTGTTGTCCTCGGTGGCGAGGGTCGCCATGCCATTCGGCAGAAGAAAATTTCGAGCGTAGCCCGGACGCACACGAACGACCTCGCCGCGCTTGCCGAGCGACTCGACATCGTCAGCCAACAGCAGTTCGATCTGGCGGGAAATTCGTGGACGACCGGAAGCGGTATGCGTTGCGCGTGACATCTTGCTGGATTCCGTGAAAACTGCCGACCCCGATGGGCCGAACCAAATAGGGTTTCTGTGTAACCGAGGCTGACTCGCTGTCGGGCGAACTCAGTGCCTCATCGTTTCAATTGCGGGATTGAAAAATCAACTCCATACAGATCCGTTAGAACGGAACTTCGTCAACAGACGGGCTGTTAGAAGGACCGCTCGATGTATCTTCAAAACTGGGGTAGTCACCGTTGTCCTGAGAGAACCCACCTTGATCGCTGCCGCCACCACTGTCTCGAGCGGCAGGTGCTGTAGTGCCTCGGTTACTGGAACCGCCTCCCCCCGGAGTACCTCCGCCATCGTTGCGGCTACCGAGCATGGTCATGCTTTCGCCGCGAACTTTTAGCTTGGTCCGTTTCTGTTTGGTCTCGCGGTCTTCCCACGAGTCCATTTGCAACCGGCCTTCAATGAGGACTTGCTTGCCCTTGGTCAGGTATTCGCCCGCGACTTCGGCCGTGCGTTCCCACAGAGTCACATCGATAAACGTGACATCTTCCTTTTTGGAATTGGTTTGTTTGTCGAACCACGTGTGATTAATCGCGAGGGTGATATCAGCGACGGCAGTTCCGCTCGGAAGATACTTGACCTGCGGGTCACGGGTGAGATTGCCAATCAAGATGACCTTGTTGTAGCTCGCCATGATTGAACTCCTTCAGTGGCTGGTTCCAACAAATCAAGCCAAACTGAAAACCACATTCTCCGGGACGTGATGACGCCTATCGCCCCTCTTCAAACCCTTCAGGAGCACGATCTTTTTCGCCGTACCCACCCGAACGGGGATCACGCGGATCGGGCCGCTGTTCTGGACTGTGCAGGGCACCGTCATGCGAGGTCAAGGCTTCGACCATGGCGTCGAAAATCACCTTGGGATGACGAATGACCAGTTGGCGCAGCACGGTCTCATTCAGCTTGCACAGCCGATTCAACTCGGCCATTTGATCGCCATCCATCGTAAAGCAGGTCAGGTAGTAGAGACCTTTCCGGTGCTTCTCAATGGGGTAGCACAACTTGCCGTCTTGCCATGGACGAGACGCCACCAATTTGGCACCCACTCGATCGAGGATGCCATGAACTGCCTGCTGCGTTCCCTCGGCATCGGCCGCGAACTTATTGCTGTCCAGCAGGAACATCCCTTCGTACTGATACTCAGCCAAAATAAAATCCCTTCGAGAATTGTCGCCACGTGGGGCCGACCTGTCCGAAAACGGCCGATCTATAAATCCGTCAGCCCAAACACGGGCCTACTCGAATCATTGGCAATCACGACTGACGTGATTTCAAACCACCATTCAAAAATCAGGGAAGCGTGGGGACAACCTTGTACCGGATTCGCCGCGATTTGCAACCGGCCTCAATCGTACAACCTAATCTCCCCGCCAACTCCCAATTGCAGGTGCCACCAAAAGAACTCCGACCGCACTCATTCTCGTGATTCAACTCTCGGACGGTGCCGCGCCTTGATCGCTGCTTGGATCCGCATTGAACTGGTTCATGGCCGCCAACAGCCCGTCCTTAATCCACACTTCAATAGCAGATGCCGCACGACTCACTGCCTCATCAACACGCTGCAATTCATCTTTACGGAACCGCCCAAGAACAAAATCCACAGCGCCAGCATTTCCCGGAGGACGACCGATACCGAGCCGCAATCGCGGGACATCCTCTGTTCCGAGGCAAGTTAAAATACTGAGCAAACCCTTTTGACCACCGGCCGAGCCGGATTGTCGCAGCCGGATTTGACCGACCTTCAGGTTAAGGTCGTCTCCCACCACCAACAAGTCTGTCAGTGGCAGTTGAAAAAAACGAATGAACTGTTGAACGCTGCGGCCGCTGAGATTCATGAAGGTTTGAGGCGCAACGAGCAACAGTCGCTCACTCGCGCACAAGACTTCGGATACCTCCGCTTCAAACCGAACCTTGGGTTTGGTTGCCCCCCAGCGGTGCCCAAACTCTGCCAGCACATCGAATCCGATGTTGTGGCGAGTTCCCACGTACTTGTCGCCGGGATTTCCCAACCCCACGACAATCTTCATCACCCATCTCCGATGAAGCCGTGATTAACCACCCCGCGTCAACAGCACCGTTCCGCAGAACCCCGCAAATTCATTACTTTTTCTTCTTGTCGTCTTTCTTGTCATCCTTGGCGGCATCGGCATCCGTAACCTTCTTGCCGACGACTTCCGGTTCAGAAGCTCCCGGAGTGGCGGCAGTCTCCGCTTCCTCACGAGCCTTCACGATATGCACGACGATGGCATCGGCAGCCGCATGAGCGTGACTGCCGTCTGGCAATGGCAAATCTCGCACCTGAATCATCTGGCCCATCGCGAGCGAGCCGATACGCACAACGATCGAATCGGGAATTTGGTAGGCCAAACAATCGATCACGAGCGAGTGCAGAGGCTGCTCGACCATTCCACCACCGACGGCACCGGGAGCGGACCCCTTCAGCACGATCGGCACGGTGACCGTCACTCGTTCGTTCGGATCGACGCGGAGCAGGTCGAAGTGTTCGACGTAACGGCCGAAGACTTCCCACTTCACCTCGCGAATGACCGCTTTATCTTGCTTGCCAGAAACTTCGAGATCAACCACTCGAGATCCCGTTTTGAGGAACAAGCCAAGCACATCAGACGCCACCACAACCGCGATCGGATCGGCGTTGTGACCGTAGACATTGCCAGGAACCAGACCACGCTTGCGGAGACGACGACACGCGGCCGATCCCATTTCGGTACGTGGCTCGACAACCAGCTTCGCTTCATTCGACATGACGTACTTCGCCTTTCGCGTTGCTTATACGAAGACCAACACGGCTGGGGCGGACGCGAGCAAAACCACTGTTGCTCACACAATCCAGCCGAAATCCAAGCCTTTTGAGAGCCGGGGAGTGTAGCGACGGCCTAGGGTGCCTGCAACGAATCGGCGGACGTTTCAGCGGATTGAACCTCGGAGGGGTGTCGCTTCTGGTTTCGCGAGTGCCGCCGGTATACTCCGCCGCACTTCTTTGTACGTCGTTCTTGTGCCCCTGATGTCACGTACGAAGCGGAGAATCGCCTGACTTTCCTGCGGCGGTTCTTCACCCGACAACGGATACTTCCCCGCTGATGTCACAGTGTGTCTGTTCGACTTTCACGCAGGTCGAAGGTGACTCAGGCCGCTTCCAAGGACGATGACATGCTTGCAAGACATGATTCACTGTCGTGTACGTTGGCCCTGAGTCGGTCGATCTCGAATCACCATTCCGCGCCCTGCATATACGTCACGCGGCACGAAGTGAGACGTTTCCGAGCGGGGCGGCGTAAGCCCCCCGGTTCCTCCCCAAAGAGCTTGCGCCCAAGAATCGGGGGGCTAACGCCACCCCGCTTAGTTGTCTCATCACGGACCGCGCGAGGTATAGACTGGGTGAGATCGCTCAATGTGTCTGTCAGACTGATCCTCGTAACAGCTTTGATGCACTTGGCCGTGCCGTGCGCGAATGCCCGTCCCGTGACGAACATCGTGCAGCTCAACGGCTTGGTAGCAGAGTTGACTCCACTCACGTGGCATCAGGCCGACGCGGCTAAACCTAAAGCCAAACCTGAGACGGCTCCGGCAGAGAAAAAAGTGGCGGCTGATGAGAAGCAGGAGCAGAAAGAGGCGACCCCGACCGAAGCGAAGAAGCTGCCCGAACTGGACCCCATGTGGTTGCAGAAGCAGTTGCGAGGGTTGTTCGGCCAGAGAGGCAGGCCTGCGGGCAGAATGAACGCGGGTGAACCGGCTGACGACGCGAATGGTGATCGAACCAATGGCCGCGATCACATCGACAGCCGCGCACCGCAGGATCCCAAGGTTCAGCAAGTTTTTCGTGCGGCGGAAGCGGCCATCCAACGCAAAGACTGGAAGAGCGGGCAGGATCTGCTCCAACGGCTGCTCGATTTGCCCGAGGACTCAGTCCAACGGTTGCCTGACGGGCGATGGCAATCAGTGCGACGCACGGCCAACACACTGCTTGGCGAGGCTCCCGCCGAATTGCTTGACGATTATCGCACTCAGTATTCGGGCCTGGCGACACAGATGTTGGCCTCCGCCAAACGGAGCGGTCGCGCCGTCGATTACGTCAGCGTTGCCACTCGATTCTTTCACACGCCTGCCGGTTACGAAGCGGCCAATTACTTAGGCTCGCTCCACTTCGATCGGGCTGAGTTCGGGTTGGCGGCCGCTTGGTTTGAAGACTTGTCCCGTTCACCGGCTCCGTTTGCGAAGCAGCCGACTTGGCGGTTGAAGGCCGCATTTGCATTCAGGCAATCGGGAAACACCGAAGCCGGTCAAGCACTGGTCTCCGATGCGAACGATTCACCCGCCGCGCCGGTTCGGCTGGGTTCCGGCCCCGTGGATCCCACGACGTGGTTGAACGGTTCCGATTGGAAAACCTCGACGCGAGCGATCGCACTCGCCGATTGGACACAGCTTTACGGGACGGTGGCTCGACTCGGGAAGGCGATTGGTGGCGAGCCGCTTCTTTCGCCGCTCTGGTCCATACCGATGACGACCAGCCACAACGTGCGTCGTCGCGTGCAGTGGTTGATGCAAGACTTGCTCGACCAAGACCGCGCGCCGATTCTCACTTCCATGCCGCTCGTCGTTGGCGGGCAGCTTCTTTACCGAGACCTGCGCGGTGTGAGAGCCGTCGATCTCGAAACAGGCAAGACGCAGTGGGAGAGCATCGAAGGCGTTTCACCCGAGCGGATCATCGCGGGCTTGCCACCGCAGCAGGTCGAGCCGCGTGATGCGTGGCGGTTCCGTGCGAATCAGTTTCAGGTCGATGCGAGTGAGTACCAAGGTCAAGCCGCCGAGAACCATCCGCTGATGAACCTGATGTTCCGCGATGGGAACTACAACCAGATCAGCAGCGATGGACGACAGGTCTTCGTGATTGAGGACCACGGTATTCTGACTCGCAACCAGCCGGGGCAACACTTCGGCTGGGATAACTCGAACGAGCCCCCCGACCCGAACGGTGTCCCTTGGAAAACGAACCGGCTCGTGTCGTATGACCTTCGCACTGGGCGGCCACTGTGGAGCATCGGCGGTGTCGAAGCTTTGGAATCGTTCGATCTGCCGCTCGCCGGTTCGTACTTCTTCGGTGTCCCTGCGGTCGATGGTGACGAATTGCTCGTGGTGGCAGGGAAGGGTGATGAGATTCGGTTGTCCTCGTTCGACCGCGCCACCGGAACGCCGCGCTGGTCGCAACTGATCGCGTACTCAGACACGAAAATCGAACAGGACATCGGCCGACGTTGGTTCTCGGCACCTGTGGCTTCGAGCGGCGGGATCGTGATCTGTCCAACGACGGTCGGTTGGCTCGTGGCCGTGGATCGGTTGCGGCAGTCCGTCCTTTGGGCGCATCGCTTTCAGCCGGTGAATGCGTCACCGGATCGCGACCCAGGGTCGCGCTTCATTCAGCAGCGCGATCTCGCGTCGCAGTGGTCTCCGTCGGCACCGATTCTCTCGGGAAGTGTCGTCGTCTACACGCCGCCTGAAGAGTCGGTCATCCTCGCGCTGAACGCACTCAACGGAAAGAAGCTGTGGGAGAAGCCGAAAGAGATGTGGCTCTATCTGGCGGGAGTCTTCGACGATCGCGTGATCCTTGTCGGGCGGCATGAGATCGGTGCCCTCGCCCTCGCCACAGGCAAGCCACTCTGGACCGTTTCGCTTGACAGTGAGGCCCGTCCGTCGGGACGCGGCCTCGCGGTGGACGATCAGTTTTACCTTCCGCTCAGCACGGGTGAGCTGCGGACGATCGACCTCAAGACCGGCAAGACCGCCTCGCAAACGTACGTGCCGTCGAAGCATCCTGCGCTCGGAAACTTGGCGATGCACCGAGGCAAGCTAGTCTCGGTCGGTCCGTTCGGCGCGGTCGGCTTTGGTCAGCGTGAAGCGTTGCTCGCCGAGATTCAGCGCCGCAAGACGATCAATCCGACCGACCCGTGGGCGCTGCTGCGTGAGTCCGAAGTCCATCTGCTCAACCGCAATCACGCGGCGGCATTGCCGCTCCTGCGTTCGCTCGCCACCGACAATCTGTCCGACGACGAGCGCTTCCGCCAGCACGCGGCGCTCGTCGAATCACTCGCCGCGATCATTCGGCTCGATCCCAAATCCAACGCGGCCGCACTGACGGAGTTGGCCGAGATTGCGACTCTCCCCGATGAGAAGCTGCTCGTCCAAGAATTGACTGCCGATCGACACATCTCCGAGGGCCGGTTCGCTGCGGCGTTCGATGTTTATTGGTCTCTGAGCGACATCACTACGAGCGTGGCCGCGATCACGCGCACCGACGACCGGCAGGTCTCCACTCAGCGAGTCCCGTGGATTTCCGGACGACTCTCCGATATCTGGTCCGCCGCGCGCGACGAGGAACGCACCCGAATCGACTCGCAAATCGAAGCCGTTCTGGCGGGAGCTTTGCGCGAAGACCGAGAACACCGCGTCGCCGCGAACGCCGCTGAGGTCGTGACGACATGGTCCGCTTCGGCGACAAGACTCGCGCGGTTGCTCGCTTTCCATCCAGCCACGGCAACATTGCGAGCCGCGATCATCGATGACCTCGCCACTGCAGGCGACTTCGGCGGTGCCCAACTCGAACTGTTGAAGTGGACCGAAGATGCCGACCGCACCGTGGCCGCTCGCGCCATCGAGCGACTCGCGCGGTTGATGGATCAATTCCAGATGCCCGCCGACGCCGTTCATTACCGTCGCCGATTGGCGACCGAGTTCGCCGACGTGACGCTGAGCGACGGCCGCACCGCTGCAAAGCTGCTTGAAGAATGGAACCGTGACGGCGGACTTGATGGGGTGGCCGGGGCTGGAGCGTCTTCGCGAAGCCCCGGGGTTTCGCTCAAAGCGTCTCCAACCCCGGCCACCCCGTCGAAGCGGCCGCCGATCCGTCTGTGGGACGACCGACCTTTGCAGATCGTGCAAGGGACGATGCAATACATGCCGCCGTATCAAGAGGTCTCGCTCACGTCGCCACTCCCGTACTTCCGGTCACTGGGGATCGAAGTTCACGCGCAAGAGCAGCGTCTCGCTTTTGAATCTCTCCTCGACGGCTCCTTCGCGTGGCTCGCTCCCCTGCGCAGCGGATCACGCAATCAGGGCGAGGCGTTCGTCTCGACCGATTTTCTGGGTCATCAAGTGGCGGTCGTCAATCGCGATGTGCTCCAACTGTTTTCGCCGACAGAACGTCGGCTGCTCTGGTCCAAGCCGTTGGATGGCGCGGGTGAGGGCGGGCCAGCTTGGCGTCATGCGTCTCGTCCCCCGCCGCAAATGATGCTCCTCGCCAGTCGCGACTCCGGTCGCCAGATGTCACTAATGCAGTCGGCTCAATTCACCGGAAGACTCGCGGTGGTGCAGCCGAACTACCTGTGCCTGTACGGTCGCCGTTCGATCACGGTTCTCGACCCACGCACCGGTGAAGAACTCTGGCGCAAAGAGGGGCTGCCGCAATACTCGCAGGTGCTGGGGACTCACAACGCGGTCTTCCTCGTGCCGCAAGACCACACCAAGGCGCAGGCGTATCGCGCGCTGGATGGCCAGCCACTGAAGACGGACGGGCTAGGAACGTTGGTCACGAGCGCCCTGCTCACGCGCGGCGACTCACTGCTGGTGCTGGAGCCAGCACAATCACGCAAGCTGTTTGGCAACCAGTCGAAGACCGTGTTGCGATTGGTCAATCCGGTGACGAAGTCCGAAGGCTGGAAGGTTGAGTTCCCCGCGCTGTCGCTGGCCTCACCCTTGGACGAAGAGGAAATCCTCGTCTTGCCACCAGATGGCGCGCTCGAACGGATCGAAGTCGCCACCGGACGACGCACACCCTTGGAGCCACTCCCCGCCAATTCTCCGAAGCCCCGACACGGCGAAACGTTTGCCATCGCGGACGATCACCACATCTATTTGGTGGTCAACACGCCTGACAACGGTGGCGGCCACCATTACGGCGAAAGCCTGTTGTCAGTGCGCGTTCACGGCATCGTCTCTGCTTGGAATCGCGCCGATGGCAAGCTGGCGTGGCAGCAGGAAGTGAAGCACCAAAACCTCGTCGTCGATCGCTTCCGCTCGTTGCCGGTGATGTTGTTCGTCTCCCGCGCTTGGAAACAAAAAGGGAACCTGAACTACGGCACACTCAGCATCCAAGCGATCCACAAGCAGTCCGGCAAACGGCTTCACGATTCGACCACGCCCTCGATGTACGGCGGCTTCCACAGTGTCCAAGTCAATGCGAGCGAACCATCCATCGAACTCAAGTCGTACAACCTCCGCCTGAGACTCATCCCGACGGATGCCCCTGTTGAAAATAAGTAGTCGTTTTGCAAGGAGTCAGGAGTCAGCAAGAGGAAGAAGTGACCCCTGCCCCCTGACTCCTGATCTTTCGCGGAACGAGAGGACTATCGCTTTGAAGCCGCTGCTCCTGAGGAACAGACTCTGCTTGCCTTCTCTGTGTCTCTGTGTCTCTGTGTCTCTGTGTCTCTGTGTCTCTGTGGTTAAATCCTCTTGCTGGAACGTCCTCGAAGAAAGTTTTTACCACAGAGACACAGAGGCACCGAGAAGGCGAACAGAGAGAAGAATTGGGCGAGGCCCTCTAGCCCAATCTGCCGACCGTTCCTCCCCGAT
This sequence comes from Schlesneria sp., assembly GCA_043746775.1. GTDB lineage: Bacteria > Planctomycetota > Planctomycetia > Planctomycetales > Planctomycetaceae > Schlesneria. Next base: position 3,503 of record JAYTQJ010000736.1, on the reverse strand, counting down.
GAGTGTTCCACGGGAACGGAATAACTACTTTGGGAGATGCCATGAAGAATGCCCTGTCCCGGCGAAGAGCCGCGTTGACGACCCGTGTCGTTGCAATCCTGTGTGTGTGGTTGGCACCACTCGTCGCGTCGGCTGATGAGCTGCGTCCGGTCGCCAACTTCTTCAAGCTGCCCGGCGATTGGACTTTGGGGGCGTGTTCGGCGGTGGCCGTGAATGCGAAGGGCGAAATCATCGTCTTCCATCGCGGCTCCCATCCGCTGTTGGTGTTCGATGCTCAAGGAAACTACTTGCGATCGTGGGGCGACGACCTAGTCAAATCGGCTCATGGCCTGCGTGTCGATCACGATGACAACATCTGGACGACGGATGTCGGTGCACATCGCGTCTGCAAGTACGATCCCACAGGCAAGCTGCTGCTTTCACTCGGGACCGGCAAAGCGGGGGCGGGTGACGATCAATTCAACAAACCCACCGACATTGCCTTCGGAGCGATGGGCGAGTTCTTCATCACGGACGGCTATGGCAACACGCGTGTCATGCAGTTTTCCCCGTCAGGCAAGTTACTCCTGTCGTGGGGCCAGCCTGGCAAAGCCGCGGGTGAGTTCAACACGCCCCATGCGATCGTGATGGATCGACAAGGCCGCTTGTTGGTGGGCGATCGCGAGAACGATCGCATTCAGTTGTTCGATCAGACAGGTAAGTGGCTCGCGACTTGGCCCGGCTTCGCGCCGTATGGCTTGGCGCTGGACAAGTCGGGTCGAGTCTACATTGCCGACGCACGCGCGCAGCAGCTCTTGCGGTTGACTTCGACGGGCGAAGTCGAGCAGCGTTGGGGCCGCAAAGGAACCGCTCCCGGCGAATTCGATTTGCCGCACATGCTGACGTTCGACGCAGCAGGCAATCTCTTCGTCGCCGAAGTCAACGGTCGTCGAGTGCAGAAACTCGAAGTGATTCCGTAGCTTGATGCCTGCAAAGTAGGGTGCGTGGGCTTCTTCGAGTTTGAAACTTGACTCATTGAGTCAAATTTCCGTTCTTGCCTTCGAAGTAGCCTTCATCGCTCCGCGTGAAGACAGCAGTGCGCGAGTTCAACGCTGACCCTTCAATCGAGCTCTCCACTGACTCGGCTCTCTTCACGCGAAGCGATGAAGGCTACTTCGGCCTGAGGCGAAGCCCTCGCGGGAGTCTTCGGAACGCACCATCGTGGGAACTGTGATGCTCCTGCCGGTGCGTTCCGAAGACTCCACGCACCCTACGGCCAAACTCGGGCGTAATAGATGCGCAGTCCCGAACCCGAAGTCACCGGCAACCTGTTTTTTCGCTGTTCACTTCACCTGCTGATTGGGCAGCGCCCATTTCACTCGGCCGAGCCAGGTCGTGCCGTCGGCGCCTTTGGGGTGGGGCTTCGTGTCGATCAGGTACTCGGAATCGGTGACCCAGGATTCGCTGGACGTGATCGCTGCCGCACCGAAGTTGCCGAGCATCACGCCGCGTTCCGGCAACAAGACTTGTTCAGTTCGGCGGAGGACGTGGAGTTTTTCCGGATCGACCTGAGCGATGAAGATCGGGGCGCGGTTTCGCGTAATTTGGTCGTTGTTGGCCCCGCGACGGGTGTACGTTAGGAACAGGCCGCCGCTGTGTGAGAGCCAGTGGGCCTGCGTGTTGTAGCTCCCCAGATCGTCTCCGTTGTCGAAGGTCCATTTTTGGACCGGTTGGAAACGGAGGCCGTCGGCGCTGGTCGTCACATACGCGGCGGTGTCGTGTCGCAGCGTGAGGAAGTACCGATCCTGAAAACGTGCGAGAGACGGTTCGTAGAAGCCGCGGCCTCCCGGCGTGGTCAATTCATCACCGTGACCGAGGTACTTCAATTCACTTCCCTCAAACGAGCAGTGCAAGACCGTCGCGGTGTAATCGTGGCCGGTCGGGCCTTTGAAGTACGCGGGGATCAGCAGCGTTCCATCCGCCTGCTCCAACCACTGCACGCAGCCGGGTGAGACGAGGAAGAATTTGCCGTCGGTCTCGGGCATCGCGAGCATCTTCCAGGAAGTCCACTTGTTGGATGTGGGATCGTAGGTGGCGTAGGCGCACTCGTGCGAACGGGGTTGGTCGAGAAGCTGCTTCCCCTGCAGGCTGTAGCGCAGCTTGATGCCGATCGCGAGCAGCTTGCCACTGCGCGTGAGCCAGCCCGGTGTGACATCGCATACGGCGATCGTTTCGTTGTTCTCACCCGGCTGCGAAGCCAGTTCGGGGATCTCCGTCGGGCCGGTCCAAGTCCGACCGAGGTCGTTGGTCCGCAGAAAGTACAGGCCCGAGTAATGGTCGCTGACACCGAGGTGTTTCTGAATCGTCATGACAACCGCCGGTTGGCCTTCCGCCCCATGACCGGGAATCGCCGCCACACGCGGATGAAACCAACAGAACTTCGCGTTGAGTTCTTGGAAGGCGACATCGGCCTTCGCCTCAAACGGCACGATGTGGGGACCGGCCAGAACGAGCAGCGACTGAGCGGCGCGAATGCGGGCGTCGGGGAACGGGTCTTCCAACATCGCCTTCAAACGAGGCGCCGTGCCGACGGCGTGCGCGTCTCCCGCAAATGTCGCCGCGTAAGTGCGGATGGCATCGTCGCTGCTCGACAAGTTTCGTTCGAGCGCCTTCAGTCCAGCTTCATCGCTGATGATGGCCAGCGCGTGTTCAAAGCTCGCGCGGGTTGAGGCATCCGGACAGCGGGCCATCTGTTTTGTCAATCGTTCGATGTCACTGCGGTCCCCGATCTGACCGAGCACCCACGCGGCGATGCCTCGATCAACAGCCGAGTCCGTCGCCAAGAGTTCACGCAGCGATTGCAGCGCCGCTGTGTCGCCTCGCCGCGCCAAGGCTCCCGCCGCCATCAACTTGAGCTTCATGTTGTCCGTCTGAGCGAACGCGCGTCGCATCGCCGGGCCATCGCCGATCTCAAACACTTTGAACAGGCTCTCTGCGGCGTGCGTGTACCCGTAGTTGTTCTCTCCGGCGAGAATGTCTTGCATCACGCGAATCGCGGAACGGTCTCCGGCTCGAGCGATCTCTCGGGCGAGGCCGCACCGCTTCTGGTCGTCCTTTTCATGCGGGGTCTTGGGCGTCAGGAACTCGATCACTTCTCGACCGTGACCGCCGAGCGTCAGCCCTTCCGCCGCGTGCATGGCGGGCCAGAAGTCCTCGCCCCTCAGACCCGCGCGGAGAACTTGCAGGCACTGTTCGCGCGTGGTGGCCTCGAGTGCGATGCGCGGGAAATCTCCCGCCGTGCCAGCTCGCAGCGGCAGGAACAACATCGCGGCGACCATCAGTGAAACTCGAACGAGCACGGGCATCAGGCAATCCTCAATGATGGATCAGGAAAGTTGGCAACCCGCAGCCCGATTCTTTCTGAGGGGGGCGTCAGGGGCTTCCCGAAAAGAATTGGCTTGTTTTCAGGGTGCCACGGTCACGGCTTTGCGTGGCCGTGCTTCGGTCGTAGCGAAGACACGGCC
>JAYTQJ010000735.1:0-6267 GCA_043746775.1 Schlesneria sp. | reverse complement strand
TCCTGTCGTGAAATGTCCGGGGGCTGACGCCGCCTGGCTCACCTAAGCTCCAAATTGTTTCAACATCGTTTTCATGATTGCGCTATCTCCGTCAACCGTCCCTCTTCAATCAACAGTCGGCGGTCAAAGAACGGCATCAGACGCGGATCGTGCGTCACCGTCAGCAAGACGGCTCCGTATTCTTGAGCGTGCTGCACCAGCAAACGGACCACCTGTTGGCCATGTTCCCAATCCAAGGCCGCCGTCGGTTCGTCGGCGAGCAGGATCGGCGGGCGATGCAGCACCGCGCGTGCAACGGCCACTCGCTGCCGCTGTCCGCCACTGAGCTGCCCCGGTGGCTGCGAAAGGTGACGCTGAAAATTCAAGTGGTCGGCCAGTTCGGCGATGCGAGTTCGCAACGTGCCGGGACTCAGCCCGACGTTTTGACCGACGATCTCCAAGTTCTGTTTCACGCTGAGAAACGGCAGCAGTTGTGCCTGTTGAAAGACGAAGCCGATCTTGGTTTTGCGAATCTCCTGCAACTGCGAGGGGGTCGCCTGTTGGATTGGTTTGTCAGCAATCCAGACGCGACCGGAGGTCGGTCGGAGCAGACAGCCCAAGATGGTCAGCAGCGTCGTCTTGCCCGAACCGGACGGCCCCATCAACAGAGACGTCTCGCCCGGCGGGAAATCGACGGTCATGCCGTGGAGGACGCACTCGCGTTGAACTCCACTTCCGAACTCGTGCCGAAGATCGTCGCAGCCGAGGATCATCCCGCACCTCGCAAGACTTGAGCGGGGTCGATTCGCCAGATGGACTTCACCGACAAGCCCGCTCCCACCAACGAACAGAGCAACGCACACACAACCAAACCCATCGACACAGCAGGCGTGGTTTCGAGCGGAATCATGGTCCGTGCCGAGACACGCATCGCCGCCACGAACGCCGTTCCGCCAAGGACGATGCCCGCACCGCCCAGCACCAAGCTCTGATAAACAATCGTCAGCAGCAGCTTGGTCCGCGAGAAGCCCAAGGCCAACAACGTCGTGTAGTTCACCAGATAGTCCGTGGTCAGTCCGAACAGCGTCTGGCTGATGACGACCGCGCTGACTAGAAAGCCGAGAATCGCCGTGAGCACCACGGTGATGCCAATCCCTGTGCCGAGCATCCAATAGCCGACTGATCGCCGCACGAATTGGTCGGTCGTGAGAACTTCCACATGGTCTGTGCGTTGCCGAATCGCGTCGGCCACTTGATCGGGCGTCGCTCCGGGCTGGCAACGGACCAAGACATAGGTGATCTCGTCGTCGCGATAGCGGCGGTCGTAGCGGATCGCGTTGTTGATCGACGTGAAGATGAACGGCGACGCCGTGAAGGTCCGCACGCCGCGCGAGACACCTCGCACGCGAGCACGGAGACCGATCAACTCCGCTTCATCACCGACACCAGTCACCCCCAGTTCGTTCAAGAAAAGCTCGTCGATGATGACGCCGTCCGGTTCATGAACAACGGCAACCGTTCCTGCTTCCATCGACCAGGGACCACCGACGCCACTGGAATCAAGCCCGACCAATTCCACGTTCACACGCCGGCCATCGGGCCGCTGCCAAATGTTCCATGCCATGAACAGTCCTTCGGCCCACAAAACTCCGGGGACGCTCCGGACTTCATACAACCGCTGTCGAGGAATCGCGGTTCCATAGTCAAAGGCGGGAGCTTTCTCTGCCATGACCCAAACATCAACGTCGGCATATCGAATCAGCGCCGAACATGTGCCACACCAACCAACGAGTAGTCCGACTTGTGCCGCACTGAGAAAGAACAATGCTCCTAGTCCCATTGCGGTAAACACCGCACGAACCGGCTTATGCCAGAGCATCCGCAGCGCGACGGGGAGCATCATTGCGGCGGCCTCTCGCAATCGGATGAAATCTCACCAACCGATAACTGTCCCCTAACAACAACCGCGATTGGTTGTGTTCGCTGAATGATGATCTGTTCGAGTCCCTCGATATTGCTGGCAACCGACAACGGCGAGGAGGTCTTCCACAAGGCGATGTTGGCCGCCTTGCTCGTTGTCAAAACTCCGTGAGTCGCATCAAGCCCCAATGCCCCCGCCGCGTTGTAGGTAATCGCACAGAAGATTTCTGCGGCCGTCATCCTGAGTTGCGATGCCGCCAAGAGCATCGTCAATTGCAGATCAGACGCGGGGGCGGAGCCGGGGTTGAAGTCGGATGCCAGGGCCACTCTGGCTCCGGAATTGATGAGCCGACTCGCATCGGCAAATCCAATCCCCAGGAACAACGATGTGGCAGGCAAGAGTGTGGCGACTGTCTGGCTGTCACGAAGTGCTGTCACAGCCGCGTCGGAAATGTGTTCCAAATGGTCGATCGACGCGGCACCAAGACGGATTCCCGCCAGAGATGTGTTCATGTCCGTGATTTCGTCGGCATGGACTTTGATGCCGAGACCGTGACGGCGTCCGGCCTCAAGAAAACCCTGTGCCTCTTCGAGCGTGTAAAAGCCTTGTTCGGGAAATGCGTCCACAAAGCTGGCAAGCTGATCTTTGGCGATCTCTTCCACGACTGCGGTCATCGAAGCCACGTGAGTTGAACGATTCACGTCACGCGGAACGGTATGTAAACCGAGGTACGTCGAGACAACTTCCGGCAGACCGGGACGATGCCGCACATCAGCGATGATTTGCAGCATTCGTCGTTCGTCATTGGCAGTCGCTCCGTATCCCGTTTTGACTTCGATCACTGCGGTTCCGCTGGCCAACATCTGGCGAAGGTGGTGTTCTAGGTCCAGTGCAAGAGTTGCGTCCGAAGCCGCCGTCGTATCGCGGATCGTGTTGTGGATGCCGCCACCGCTGTCGCTGATTTCGCGATAGGTCTTGCCAGCCCAACGAGCGAAGAATTCGGTCGATCGATGTCCCGCGAAGAGGGCGTGAGTATGCGAGTCGATCCAAGCGGAGGTCGCGAACAAACCGGAGCCGTCGATCGTTTCCGTTATTGGAAACGATGATCCGTGTCGCGTCCCAACCAAGTCAATGATTCGCCCACTGTCGGGGCAACAAATCAAATCGAGCGGACCTTCGCGAAAACCGCAGTCTTCCGAGCTAGGCCGTCGCCCTTGCTTCTTCGCGAATCCTTCTCCCGTGAACACAGCCCGCAGGTTGGCAATGCGCAGCATGAGGCTAATCCCGAATGGTTGGAGGCATCGGGATCGGCAAGCCGTGATGGCCAGCCGAGTGGTACGCAGTGCGATAGCCCGCATCGACGTGTCGGAGAATGCCCATCGCGGGGTCCGACGTTAAGACCCTTTGCAGTCGTCGCTCAGCGTCCGCAGTTCCATCAGCGACAACCACCATTCCCGCGTGCTGGCTGTAGCCCATTCCGACGCCTCCGCCATGATGAAAGCTGACCCATGAGGCACCGTTCACAGCGTTGACCATCACATTCAACAAGGGCCAGTCGGAGACCGCATCCGAACCATCCAGCATGTTCTCTGTTTCGCGATTCGGCGAAGCGACGCTTCCGCAATCCAGATGATCTCGGCCAATGACGATGGGGGCCGAGACTCGCCCGGTTCTGACAAGCTCGTTGAACCGCAGTCCGGCGCAAGCTCGCTCGCCGTATTTCAGCCAGCAGATGCGGGCCGGTAATCCCTGAAACTTGACCTGCGGTGCGCCGTGTCGAATCCAATGTTGCAGGCCCACGTTGTCCGGGAACAATTCGAGAATGGCTTGGTCCGTCGTCGCGATGTCTTGCGGATCACCGCTCAAGGCAACCCAGCGGAACGGGCCTGCTCCTTCGCAGAAGAGCGGGCGAATGTACTCCGGGACAAATCCGGGAATCTCAAACGCATTCGTGACACCAGCGTCCTGAGCGACGGCTCGGATGTTGTTGCCGTAGTCAAACACGACACTTCCCCGTTGCTTGAACTTCAACAGACATTCCATGTGCTTGGCAATGCTCGCTTGGGCGAGCCGCCCACTTTCGGCGGGATTGTCCTGTCTCAAGCACGCGATTTCGGAAAGGCTCATTCCTTGCGGGACGTAGCCGTTGATCGGATCGTGAGCGCTGGTCTGATCCGTCAACACATCGGGAACGAAGCCGCGCTTCAAGCATTCGGAAAGCACGTCAACGATATTGCCAACCAATCCGACCGAGACGGCCGACCGAGTCGCGGCGTAGCGACGGACTCGTTCAATCGCGTCGAGAAGTGAATGCGCCACTTCGTCCAAGTAACCGGTTCGTAGCCGACGCTGAACACGTTCGGGATCGATCTCGATTCCCAAGAACGCCGCTCCAGCGAGTTTGGCAGCGAGCGGTTGAGCGCCTCCCATGCCACCGAGTCCGGCTGTCATGACGATTCGACCAGCCAGTGGCGAAGTCGCTGTTCCGAAATGCTTTCGACCGCAGGCTGCGAAGGTCTCATAGGTTCCTTGCAGAATCCCTTGCGTGCCAATGTAGATCCAGGAACCGGCCGTCATCTGGCCGAACATCATCAGCCCCTGCCGGTCGAGTTCGTGAAACTTTTCCCACGTCGCCCAGCGTGGAACCAAATTGGAGTTGGCAATCAGCACGCGCGGCGCGTCCTCATGTGTTTTCAACACGCCGACCGGTTTGCCGCTTTGGACCATCAGCGTCTCGTCCGGTCCCAGTTGCTCCAAGGTGGACAGGATTGCGTCGAAGCATTCCCAGTTACGGGCCGCCTTGCCGATTCCGCCGTAGACGACCAACTCGGCTGGATTCTCCGCGACTTCCGGATCGAGATTGTTCTGAATCATGCGATAGGCTGCTTCAGCAGCCCAAGTGCGGCAACGCAGGGTCGATCCACGGGGAGCACGGACGACTCGGCTCGCATCACTGCGAGTGAACTTGCTCATCGAACACTCCTTCCGCAATGCGCCGTGCGATCAATTCCATGTCGCCAGACAGGACTCGATCCTCGGTCAGAGGTGCCACGTCACGTCGGATAAGCTCCCGCACTTGGCCAAGTCGCTCGGCCGGGCGTTTGGGAGCACGCAGGTCGAGAGCCTGCGTCGCCACCAGCAATTCGATGGCCAAGACAATAGCGCAGGCGATCGACGATTTCCAACACCTTGAAGCCCGCGATTGGTCCCATCGACACGTGATCTTCCTGGTCGTTGTTGGTCGGGATTGAATCGACGCTGGCCGGATTGCTCAGCGATTTGCATTCGCTGACCAGCGCGGCCGCTGTGACCTGAGCCATCATGAATCCGGATCGGACACCGCCGTCATCGACCAGGAAATCGGGCAGCCCGGTTCGACGCGAGTCCATCGCCAGATTGATGCGTCGCTCGGAGATACTGGCAAGTGTGGTCAGTGCCGAAGCGAGTTTGTCTGAGACCCGCGCCGGATAGATCGCATGGAAGTTTCCGCAACTCAGCGTGCAATTCTCTTCGGGGAACAACAACGGATTATCGGCGGCGGCGTTGATTTCTTCGCCCAGCGTTTGCTCCGCGTGTTGCAGCTCTTCCCAGACGGCTCCGTGGACCTGCGGCGCACACCGTAAGCTGTAAGGATCTTGGGTCCATTTCACGTCGCGATGCGTGTCATGAATTTCGCTGGGGCCGTCGAGCCATGCCCGGATTTGTTCACCACAATGCCGAGTTCCCAAGTGTCGATGCGTCGTGAGGACACGAGAATCAATTGGCTGTCGTGAACCGTGCAGTGCTTCGAGCGAAAGGGCGGCGGCGAGGTTGGCAACCTTCAACAGACGTTGTCCCTCGTACCACGCTTTGACCGCAAGTGAGGTCGTCAGTTGCGTGCCGTTGATCAGGCTCAGCCCCTCTTTGGGGCCGAGTTGCACAGGCTCCAGATTCAGTTCTCGCAATGCCTCGTGTGCCGGGACTTCCCGGAATTCATTGAGGGTTGGGATCGTACAGAAGCCTTCTCCCAGCAGTGTGAGGGCAGCGTGAGCGGAGGGAGAAAGATCGCCCGAGGCCCCGACGCTTCCACGAGAGGGAACGATGGCCAATACACCACATTCTAAAAGCGCGGTGATCTTCTCGATGGTCTCGGAACGCGTTCCGCTGTGTCCCAAACCGATCGTGTTCAGGCGAATCAACCACATCGACAACACGACATCGCGCGGCAGCGGAACTCCGACGTTGCAGCAGTGTGAGCGGATCAGATTTCGTTGCAGTTCACCCATCTTGCTTTGGGGGACGGGGACGCCCGTGAAATGTCCGACGCCGGTGTTGATCCCGTAAACGGGATGGCGATGCGACATGACGGAATCAACAAACGCCTCCGC
>JAYTQJ010000734.1:0-6269 GCA_043746775.1 Schlesneria sp. | reverse complement strand
CCTAGGTTCCAGTCGTCACAGAATCTCAAGCCCTGAAGGGGCGGCCCTATGTTGCCAACAGGAATAGTGCCGCCCCTTCAGGGCTTGAAAATCACGGTAAACCGCCAACCCAGGGCGTTGCCCTGGGCTGGCATAGCATCGCCCCTTTGGGGCTGAAATCACGAAAAGCGCAACTTCAAAACGCACGCTTCGGGTTAGTGCCAGTTCGTCACCGCTCGCCGAGCTTCGGCAGTCGCACCAGCACCACGGCGTGACAGGCGACGCAGACGAAGCCGATCATCACGGCCAGCCCGCCGAGTGTCTCTTGGTAGATGTTGCCTCCTCCGCCGATCGACAGAATGGAGATCATGATGGTGGAGAAAAACATCAACCCCGTTGTCAGCCCGAACGCCATCGCCAACGCACCCCAGCGCAGGTGCAGCGACAGCACGACGGTCAGGTGAATCAGCAGCACGAGGTTCATCAGCCACCACCAGAAGCCCGGTTCGCGGAAAGCATCGCCCACTACGTTTATCCCGCCGGGCAGACAAAACACCGCGAAGAGATTCGCCAACACGCCGGGTAACAACCCCAAGCCGCAGCCCAGCACTTTCGAGTACGCCACATCGGGGATCGAACGGGGCAGCATCAGCAGCGACGACAGCGTCTGGCCTTTGATCTCTTCCTGAAACAGACGCGACGCACAGAGCGCGATGTCGATGGCCAGCAGCGGATGCGAGAAGAACAGAAAGCCCCACGTCACGTCTTCCCAACGCAGAGTCCATCCCGAGTAGGGCGTTTGGCCCCACGTCGAAGGGCGGTTGGCGAAGTAGCACATCACGTACAGGCCGAAGTACAGCAGGCAGCGGATCATCACTCCCGCCCAACCGCCGCCGATGAAATGAAAGTCCTTCCAAACCAGCGACATGTCCCACGCGCGTCCCGCACTGAACAGTCTCCACCTGCGACTGGTGCGGCGTGCCACCCAACCGCGCGACGAGGCTTCCGGCGCGGGGTCTCTCACCACGAACCGGAATAGAAACCACGACAGCAGGAAACAACACAGCCCGCCCGCTGCGTTGCTCACGATCTGCGGAGACCAGGTGAACTCGTGACCCGATTCGGTCGCCACGTACAGTTCGGTGAGAAACGTCGATTCGCTGAGCCACTTCAGCGGCGTCAGGATCAGGTTCTGGTCGGCGTTCGCGACCGTCCAGCCCTTCGTGTAGATCAAGTACTGGAAGCCGCCGAACGCCAACGCGGGAACAATGCCGTAGCCAACCAGCCAGAGCGTCGTCAGACCGGCGGAATCGCGGCTACGGCGGCACAGGACCGAGCAGAGCAGACCGACGTTCGCCAACAAGATCGTGTACGCGAACAGTGACATGTAGGCCGACGCGATCTGACTCGGCACCAGCCCGCCCAGCGTCACCGCCAGCAGTGTGAACGGGTACTGAATGGCGAGCAGCAACATCACCTGAAACATGCGGCTGGTCGATTTGCCCATCAAGATGCCGAGCGGACTGATCCCCGCCATCGTCATCAGCCCGAGCGTGTCCTCTTCCTTCTCTTCCGTGATGGCACTCGAAAAGAAGCCGACTCCCAGCAGCGTGACGAACGCCGCGTTGAGATACACGACATAGCGAAAGAAGATCTGCCCCGGTGCCCCGAACCAGGCGGACATCTCCTGCGCCGACCAGAGCGCGATGTAGATCACCGCCAGCAGACAGAACCACAGCAGATGAATCCGCACCGACCGCGAGTCGGTTCGCAGCGATCGAAACAACAGAGCGAAGACGCCACGCAGCATGATTGAGGCTCTTTGAAAGGTCGTAGGATGGGCACTCCTGCCCGTCCTCTCTTGAGATCGCAGAGTTGTGAGATTGCAGAGCGGACGGGCAGGAGTGCCCATCCTACAAAGTTACGATGTCGCCGCTCGCCCCTTCACCAGCGCACTGAGCTGTTTGAATTCGGGAGCCGACGCTGACTCACACCACTCGAACAGGACCGCTTCCGCCGTCGTCAGTGTCGCGCCGCTGTTCGCCATCCGTTCGAGAGCGATCTGATGGTCGAGATCGCGTCGCCCGGCAATCGCGTCCACCACGACAAACGTTTGATAGCCCGCAGCCAGCAGATCGAGGACCGTCTGCAAGACGCAAACGTGAGACTCCATCCCCGCGACGACGACTTGAAACCGATCCTCGCTCGACGCGGCGGCTGTTCCCCAGCCGGTGCATTCGAGGGCGCTGAACTGCGTCTTCGCGGGCCGCTCGGCGATCAGTTCCGCCAGCGATGCGGCCGTCGGGCCGAGGCCCTTCGGATACTGCTCGGTCGCCACAACGGGAACGCCGAACAGCGTCGCCCCTTCCACGAGGAACCGGCAGTTGGCGATCAGCCGCTCGCGCGACGAGTCACTCAGCGCCGCGACGAGCTTCTCTTGAACATCGACAACAAGCAGACGACTGGACTGACGATGCAGCAGCTCGGGACTGCGCAAGGCTTCTGAAGGTGATGGCATGAGCGGGTCTCAAGGTGGCAGAACGCGGTGTCATTTCCCGGTGTGGGTGACACCCGAAGAGATCAAAGGGGCAAGGAGTCGTTGTTGTCTGGCTTGTCGATGAAGCGGACTTGCGGTCGTCCGCGTGGGTTGATGGTGGGAGCCAGCCCGAGTCGCTGGGCGGTCGATTCGATCCAAGCGGAATCGCCGAACGGACTGCCGCGCTGAGCCGAGCGGCGGAGTGCTGTCAATTCGCGATCTGTCAGTGCTTCATTGACCCGCGCCACCCAATTCGGCGAACGCGAGATCGGCCACGGAGACAGCAAGGCAGGAACCGGCTCGACGGATTGTTGCCAACGCCACAGAGAACCCCAACGCCAGTCTTCGGCACGAGTTGTCAGTTCGGCTCGCAACGCATTCCGCTCAACGTACCGGCACACGGTCAAAAAGTGAGCGTCGTCTTGAATGGGGAAGCTCTTGAATCGCCCTTGATAGACGTGGCCCGTACCGGAAGTGTGGTAATGAGCATGGTAGCGCATGGTGTGCGTCGCCGTGACCCAACGCAGGAACCGACTCATCTCCCCATCCTGAGTCGGACGCAGCACCAGATGCCAGTGATTGGGCATCAACTGGTAGCAAAACAACTGCACCGAGTATCGTTCCAGCCCCTCACCGAGAATCCGCTCGAACGCCTCATAGTCCGCTTCTTTCCGAAAGATCGCCGCACGCGAGTTCCCTCGGTTGAGTGCATGGTACAACCCTCCCGCTTCATCTGCTCGTGGTGCTCTTGGCATCACGGCAGGCTAACAACAGGCGGAAAGCAAATCAATGAGTCCTGACCCCTTTGATTTGCCCTGACCCCTTTGATTTGCCCCTGACCCCTTTGATTTGCCCCTTTGATTTGCCCCTTTGATTTGCCTGACCCCTTTGATTTGCCCCCTGACCCCTTTGATTTGCCCCCTTTGATTTGCTTGACCCCTTTGATTTGCTCTCCGCGGAAAAGCAGTTCCTTTTGACCCCAGTCGCTTTCGCTAACATTGCGTGATCAAATGACTCGACCTCGCTGAACTGCTGCGACCGGCGTCGTGGGTGGAGTCGCTCAACCTCGCCGTCGGTCGGGCGTTGCCGTTCCAACTGCCCGAAGCAAATCAAAGGGGTCAAGCAAATCAAAGGGGTCAGGACTCTTTGAAGTCGAGTAGGGTTTGTCGAGTCTTCGAGACGCACCGAAGGTGGGACTGGTGCGTCTCGAAGACTCGACACACCCTACGTTGTTCAGCAGCCTGATTTCCCGCCGATCTCACCCGAACAGTTCTGTCAGTGGGCGACCATCGACCAATTGGTGCGGGCGGTTGAGGGAGTCTCGCAGCGTCGCTTCGGGGTCGATGCCGAGCGAGTGATAGACCGTCGCGAGCATGTCTTCCGGTGAGACCGGGTTCGACGCGGGATAGGCCGCGTCCTTGTCGCTCGATCCGTAGACTTGGCCACCGCGAATGCCGCCGCCCGCGAAGACGGCGGACTGACACGCGCCCCAGTGATCTCGTCCTTGGGCCGGGTTGAGTTTCGGGGTCCGGCCGAACTCGCCCCACATTGCGACGAGCGTTTCATCGAGCATGCTTCGACCTTGGAGGTCTTCCATCAACGCGGCGAAACCCTGATCGAGCGACGGGAGGCAGTAGTACGCCTTGAGCATGTTGGTGCCGGTCAGTCCCTCGAACGGGCCGTGATTGTCCCAGACGTTGGCGACGTTGCCGCCAGTTTGAATCCGCATCCAACTGATCGTGACGAGCCGCACGCCCGACTCGATCAACCGCCGCGCGAGCAAAATACTTTCGCCGTATTCGTTGCGGCCGTAGCGGTCTCGCGTGCGCGGGTCTTCCAGTTCGAGATTGAACGCCCGCTTGGCGACGGGTGACGACAACATGCCGAACGCCTGCTCGCGGTAGCTGTCGAGTCCCCGTGCCGCGCCGACCGATTGGTATCGCCGGTCGGCCTCTTCGACGACGCTCAGCAAGCCGCGTCGAGCCAGCAGCCGCGTCTCGGCCATGTCAGCAGGAAGCGCGATCGAATGCGTCGGTGTTTCCTTTGTCTCTTCAGCGGCTGCGACTTCCATCGGGTCGTGACGACCACCGAGAAACCCGGCATACGTCCCCGAATACGTCGCGCCGTCGTGACCGATCGGACGCGGAATCGTCACCGACGACGGCATCGCTCCCATTGGCGAGAAGTACGACACGACCGAACCGAGGTTCGGGAAGTCGTGGCGATTCCGCTGGTTCCTCGGCACTGCGAGCGTGTTGTTGATGCGGCCGGTCAGCGTCCGATAGACGCTCGGTTCGTGGTTGTTGCTGTCGTGAGTCAGCGACCGAATGATGCACGTCTTGTCGGTGTGCTTCGCGAAGAGTGGCATGTGTTCGCAGACATCAATGCCGGGCACGACCGTCGAGATCGGGTTGAACTGACTGCGAATCCCTTCCGTCGCGAGCGGCTTCATGTCCCACATGTCCTGCTGCGGTGGCCCGCCCCACAGATAGATCAGGATGCACGACTTGGCTTTGCCGGTTCTTTGACCATGCCCCGTCACGGAGATGCCACTCGCCCCCCGAGCCTGCTCGGCCTGAAGCAACTGCGGCAGCGTGACGGCCCCCAACCCAAGTCGTCCCAATCGAAGCATGGCATCGCGTCGGTGAAGCATGAGTTTGACTCCATGAAAACAACCAAGACTCACACCCCACCCCGCTTGTCGGGGTGGAATCAGGTTTCTGCACTACGGCCTCTGCTCAATCCATCTCATTGGAACCGCAACTCGTGAAGGCCCGTACAAAGTAGCCGTCATCGCTCCGCGTGACGAGCCTTGCAAGTTCGGCTGGACGGACTCTGACGCCTGTTCTCAGAAGGCTCATCACGCGGAGCGATGATGGCTACTTTGTCTTGAGACCTATGTGGCAAGCCCGGCAGGGTGAGATTCAAGATCGAATCGTCAACGGGACTCGCGTTCCTTTACGAGGGACTGGAGCGTCGCCAAGTTTTCGTGTGGATCGAAGAAGGCTTTGATCGGCAGCGTCAGGCCACCGAGTGTTGGGCTGGTGAGGTCGCCCGAGTTCGACTTGAGCTTCAATTCAAACTGGCCATCGCGAGCCAGGTACTGTTCGACGACTTCCAGGTCGGGATCGACGATCCAGTACTCGACCACGCCCTGCGCCGCATAGTCGTCGAATTTCACGCCGCGATCACGTGACTCGGTGCTGAGTGAGAGGACCTCGACCGCCAGATCGGGGACGGGGAACTTCATCGTGTTCGTCGTGAAGGTCGCCGCCTTCTCGCGACCGAAGAAGACGACATCCGGCTGGTAGTCATTGCGAGGACAGACACACAGGCAGAGGCCACCACGCACTGTTCCAATGTCTCGGCAATCGACGGCAATCGACAGCAACTGTTGGACAGACTGTCGGACTTGAAGCTCGCAGTTCGTTGAGGCCGGATGATTCACAACCTCACCCTCAATGAACTCAACCTTCTCGGCATCGGTCATGTCGGCGTAGAAGCGGACGCGGCGAGCCGCCTCGTCGCGCAGGCGGACCTGCAACGCCTCGGCAATCTCTGGCAGGCGGGGCGAGTGGAGCAGTGGCTCGATCAGTGCTTCCAAGGTGAGTGACATGGGGACGATGCTAAGGATCACTTGGGGGGTGGGCAAGCGGGGTTGTCTCAATGTCGGGCCATCGCCTTTGTGAATCTGGGAGATGGGTGCCACGGTCACGGAGCTTCGACGTGGCCGTGAGAATGAGAAACAGCCTTC
>JAYTQJ010000733.1:0-6276 GCA_043746775.1 Schlesneria sp. | reverse complement strand
CGAAAAGACGGGCAAGAGTGCCCGTCCTACAGGGGTATTCAACCGGCTGCTCGCGCGGCGGTCTTGGCGGATCGTGGTTCGCTGTGCCATCGGATTTGGCGATGACGATGCGCGGCCGCATACTCTCTAGCGGTGATTACGGGTGTCGGCGCAGTCTGTGCATCGCGGAAGTTGCCTGCTACCATGCCGCCCGAGTTTGGGGTGGCTTTGCCGCCCGAGTCTCGCCACATCGCCCTACTTATCGGGGTGACTTTCCATCCCGTTCACCGCGCCCTCCGTGACAGAAGGTTTCCTGCACATGGCCTCCGTAATTGCAGCACCTCCAGCGGCTCGCAAGGCTGACCGAAATGCGGTCGCCGTCGAAGTCGCTCCCGCTGACGAAGTCTCCGAAGTTCCAGCCGTACCCGTCGATCCGGCTGAGATGGAAGAATGGCTCGAATCGGTGGATGACATTCTCCACCGACATGGCCCGCAGGCACTGAGTCAACTCCTCGCACAGCTTTACTCGCGAGCACAGGCTCAATCGGTGCCGGTTGTGCCTGCGATCACGACGCCTTACGTGAACACAATCCCAGTCGAAGCCGAGCCGCCGTTTCCCGGTGATCGCGCTGTGGAGCGCAAGCTCCGCAGCATCGTCCGTTGGAACGCGATGGCGATGGTCGCGCGAGCCTACACGACCGGCTCAGGCGTGGGCGGACACATCGCGACGTTTGCGTCTTCGGCGACGCTGGTTGAGATGGGCTTTAACCACTTCTTTCACGCGCGAACGGCCGATCACACCGGGGACATGATCTATTTCCAAGGCCACTCGTCGCCGGGGATGTATTCACGGGCGTTCCTAGAAGGACGGTTGTCGGAAGAGAACCTGATCAAGTTTCGGCGCGAGCTGCCTCGCGGGACGGGCTTGTCGTCGTACCCGCATCCGTGGCTGATGCCCGATTTCTGGCAGTTCCCGACCGTGTCGATGGGACTGGGACCGATCTGCTCGATCTACCACGCTCGGTTCTTGCGCTACTTGGAACATCGGGGCTTGCTCGACACTTCCAAGTCGCGCGTCTGGGCGTTTTTGGGCGATGGCGAAATCGACGAGCCAGAATCGCTCGGGCCGATCTCGATGGCGTCGCGTGAGAAACTCGACAACATCACGTGGGTTGTGAACTGCAACCTGCAACGTCTCGACGGGCCGGTGCGCGGCAACGGCAAGATCATTCCCGAGTTGGAAGGGATCTTCCGTGGAGCCGGTTGGAACGTCATCAAGATCATCTGGGCCAGCGACTGGGATCCGCTGCTCGAAGCGGACGACACCGGCATCCTCGTCAAGACTCTCGGTGAAGTGGTCGATGGTCAGTTCCAGAAGTACAGCGTTGAGACAGGCGAATACATTCGCAACGACTTCTTCGGCCGTCACCCCGATCTGTTGAAGCTCGTCGAACACTTGAGCGACGAGCAACTGCGAAAACTGCGTCGCGGCGGGCACGATCCGATCAAGGTCTATGCCGCGTTCAACGCCGCCGTGACTCACAAGGGTGCGCCGACGGTCGTGTTGGCTCATACGGTCAAAGGCTTCGGCATGGGCGAAGCGGGCGAAGGCCGCAACACGGCGCATCAGTCAAAGGAAATGAAGGACGCCGCGCTGATTCACTTCCGTAACTCGTTCGACCTCCCGATCAGCGATGAGCAAGCCACGGCCGCCGAGTTCTACAAGCCCGCCGCCGACAGCGCCGAGATGAAATACCTGCACGAGCAACGCAAGAAACTCGGTGGTTATCTCCCGGCTCGTGTCCCCACGACCGAGCGACTGACGATCCCTTCGGCCGCGCATCTGATCGAAGAAGCGGCCACGTCATCGCGCGCCCGGTCCACGACCACGGTCCTGTCCGAAACGATCAAGGCTCTCATCCGAGACACCAACGTCGGCAAGCGGATCGTTCCAATCATCCCCGACGAAGCTCAAACCTTCGGGATGGAAGCCCTCTTCTCGCAGTTCGGCATCTACTCCAGCAAAGGCCAGCTCTATACGCCGGTCGATGCGGGGACGGCGAAGGCATACAAGGAAGAGAAGACCGGTCAAATCCTGATGGAAGGAATCAACGAAGCAGGCGCGATGGCCTCGTTCGTCGCAGCGGGGACGGCCTACGCGAACGTCGGCCTGAACATGATCCCGTTCTACATCTATTACTCGATGTTTGGGTTCCAACGGGTCGGCGATCTGATCTGGTTGGCAGGCGACTCACGCTGCAAGGGTTTTTTGTGTGGAGGCACCTCAGGGCGGACGACACTCAACGGCGAAGGGCTTCAGCACGAAGATGGTCACAGCCAACTGATGGCCGGGACCGTGCCGAACCTCATCGCTTACGATCCTGCTTACGGCTACGAGCTGTGCGTCATCGTGCAGGACGGCCTGCGGCGGATGTATGCCGAGGCCGAAGATGTCTTCTATTACCTCTCGGTCTACAACGAGAACTATGTGATGCCCTCGATGCCCGCGGGCGTCGAAGAGGGGATCATCAAGGGCCTGTATCCGCTCGACCCGACCGTTCCGGCGAAGAAGCGAGCCACGCGAGTACAGTTGCTCGGCAGCGGCCCGATCCTGAACGAAGTGGTTCGCGCCCAGAAGCTGCTCGCCGACAAGTTCGGTGTCGAATCGGACGTGTGGTCGGTGACGAGCTACAACGAACTGAAGCGCGATGCCCAATCGACGGCCCGTTGGAATAAGCTCCACCCCGACAAAAAGGCGAAGGTCAGCTACATCGAACAGGCGTTGGCGGGACTCAAGGGACCGTTCATCTCATCGAGCGACAACGTGCAACTCGTCGCGGAGCAGATTCGCCCCTACATGCCCGGCCAGTATGTGGTCTGTGGGACGGACGGTTTCGGTCGCAGTGAGACTCGCGAAGCCTTGCGGCGTCACTTTGAAATCGACGCCGAATGCGTGGCGTATAGCACGCTGGTCGCCCTCGCGAAGGACGGCCTGTTCGACGCGAAAAAGCTGCCGCAGGCATTGAAGGACTTGGAGATCGACTCCGAGAAAGTGGACCCCGCGTTTGCCTAAGACTGAGATCCACCCCACCGGGCTTGTCCCGGTGGAATCAGGTCTTTGCACTACTTACGAGTTCATCCCAAGCTGTGCGGCAAGTAGTGCAAAAACCCGCGAGCCACCGAGGCAAGCTCGGTGGGGTCGCTGCTTTCACGATTCAACAGACATGGTGGGCACAGCCCACCCTACTTGAGAGAGTTCGGACAACATGAGCATCGAATTCAAAGCAGACAATCTCGGCGATGGCGTGAAGAGCGGTGACGTGGCCGCGATCATGGTGGCCGTCGGCGACGTGATCCAAGCGGGTCACATCATCATGGAAATTGAAACCGACAAGGCGGTCCTGCCGCTGCCGTGCGACAAGGCGGGCAAGGTGACGCAGCTCCTCGTGAAGAAGGGCCAGACGATCACTCCGGGGCAGGCGGTCCTGATGCTGGAACCAGTGGCGGCTGGCGCACCGAGCATGAACGGTGGCGCGAAGTCCACTGCCGCCGCGAGTGCCCCCGCAAAGTCAACGACCTCAACCTCTGTCACAACGGCCGTTGCCTTGGCGAAGGCTCCGCTTCCCTCTTCGTCTGGTCGCGATCTCCCGCTGCCAGCCGGTCCGGCCACGAGACGCCTCGCCCGCGAACTCGGCCTGAACTTGGCGAGCATCAGCGGCAGTGGCTCCGGTGGACGGATCACGCTCGAAGACGTGGCCCGCGCGGCGGCTGGTTCGAGTGGCGGTGGCAGTCGTGTCGTTGAACCGCCTCTGCCCGACTTCTCGAAGTACGGCGAAGTCGAACGAGTCGCCTTCAGCAAGCTCCAGAAGACCTCGGCCAACAATCTCAGCCTCGCGTGGCAGGTCATTCCCCACGTCACGCAACACGATTTGTCAGACATCACTGAAACCGAAGCGTTGCGAAAGCGCTTTGTCGATGGTGCGGCCAAAGGCTCGCCCAAGGTGACGATGACCGTGCTGGCGATGAAGGCGGCCGTCGCGTGTCTGAAAGAGTTCCCGAACTTCAATTCGAGCTTCGACTCGGCCAAAGGCGAGATCGTCCAGAAGAAGTACTTCAACATCGGTATCGCAGTCGATACGCCGAACGGTTTGGTTGTCCCCGTCGTGAAGAACGTCGATCAGAAGTCGATTCTCGAACTGGCGGCGGAACTGACGGAACTCGCCACCAAAGCCCGCGACCGTAAGCTGCAACTCGCTGACATGCAGGGCGGAACGTTCACGATCACCAACCTCGGCGGCATTGGCGGGACGAGCTTCACGCCGATAGTCAACTACCCCGAAGTCGCGATCCTCGGCATGTCCCGCAGCCAGAAGCAGCTTCAGTTGATCGACGGCAACGTCACCGAACGCCTGATGCTCCCACTCTCCCTCTCCTACGACCACCGTGTCGTCAACGGAGCCGACGCCGCCCGCTTCACCGTCAAACTCTGCAACATGCTCAGCAGCGCGTTCAGCATGTTGATTGGATGACAACCTGATGTACGCGGTCGAAATGGAATGCCTTCCCGAATCCATTCGGCAAGGAAAAACGATCACACTCACACTAGACTACCGGCCCGAAGACGGACGCTTTGGCCCCTCTTCGGGCTGATTTTGTTTCTGACACGTTTGTAGATGACTTTCGATTTTTGAGACGCAATCACATGGCAGACTCGCAGACGGAACTTCTCGTACTTGGTGGTGGTCCCGGTGGTTATCCGGCCGCGTTTGAGGCGGCGGATCATGGGATGAAGGTGTTGCTGGTGGACGAGGGTGCTCGTCCCGGTGGCGTCTGTTTGAATCGGGGCTGCATTCCGTCGAAGGCGTTGCTCCACATCGCCAAGCTCATCAACGAATCGCATGAGGCGGCCGAGTGGGGGCTGACGTTCAGCTCGCCCAAGATTGATCTGGCCAAACTGCGCGACTTCAAGAACGGCGTGATCACCAAGCTGTCAGGTGGCATCACCGAACTGAGCAAGGTGCGCGGCGTGAAGCTCGTCGCCGCGCGCGGGACGTTCCTCGACGCGAACACCGTCGAACTGAAGCATCCCGACGGCAAGACCGAACGAGTGTCGTTCCAGAAGGCGATCATCGCGACGGGATCGTCTCCTGCCGTGCCGCCGATGTTTCAACTTGGCGACCCGCGCGTGATGGACTCGACCGGCGCGTTGGAGTTGGCCGACATTCCTGGCTCGCTACTCGTGGTTGGCGGCGGATACATCGGCCTCGAAATGGGGACGGTCTACGCGGCGCTCGGTTCGAAGGTAACGGTCGTCGAATTGACGAGTGGCTTGCTCCCCGGAGCTGACCGCGACTTGGTGCGACCGCTCCAGAAGCGGCTCGAAAAACAGTTCGCCGCGCTGCACCTCAACACGAAGGTGGAAGCACTCAAGGCGACGAAGGCCGGGATCGAAGCGACACTGGCGGGCGAGGGCGTTGCGCCGAAGATGACCTTCGACCGAGTCCTGATCTCCATTGGTCGCCGCCCGAACAGCAAGGGCTTCGGTTTGGAAGCGACCGGGGTGGCGGTAGACGAAAAGGGCTTCATCAAGGTCGATCGACAACTCCGTTCGAGCGTCCCGCACATCTTCGCGATCGGCGACATCGCGGGCGAACCGATGCTGGCTCACAAGGCGACGCGCGAAGCCAAGATCGCGGTGGAAGCGATGAACGGCGGCAAGGCCGAGTTCGACAACATCGCGATCCCCGCCGTCGTCTTCACCGATCCCGAGATCGCGTGGTGCGGACTCATGGAGCACGAAGCGGCCGCCCGCAACATCGAAGTCAAAGTCGTGAAGTTCCCGTGGGCCGCCTCGGGCCGCGCGACGACACTCTCCCGCAACGAGGGTCTGACAAAACTCATCATCGACCCGAAGACGGAACGTGTCCTCGGTGTCGGTCTCGTCGGAGTCAACGCGGGCGAGATGATCGCCGAAGCAACTCTCGCCGTAGAAACCGCCGCCGTCGCCCGCGATCTCGCCGAGACGATCCACGCGCATCCCACCCTCAGCGAAACCCTGATGGAAGCCGCCGAAAGCGTCTTCGGTCAGGCCACCCATTCGTACCGGCCCAAGCGCGGGTGAGACTGAAAGATGGCGTGACCGACAGAAGCAGGCGAGCCGCGTGCCGTAAGGCCAATGGCACTCACTTTGATCGCAAGGTCGCAGGCACACTCCGTGTGCCGTCCGCATTTCGCCGGTTACGGCACATGGAATGTGCCTACTACTTTCCAAAGTGAGTGCCATTGGCCTTACGGCAC
>JAYTQJ010000732.1:0-14944 GCA_043746775.1 Schlesneria sp. | reverse complement strand
TAAGACTTCAGAGGATCGTCAAAGCCGGCTGAATTCTCACGAATTCAGCTACATCAATCAGAACGTCCATTTGAAATTCGCTCAAAGTGAGTGCCATTTGGCTTACGCCGCCCCGCTCAGATATCTCATCACGGACCGCACGAGACATGGCGAGACCCCGACGGCGCAGAGAGATCGCGGCTACAGACGCTGTTCGGTAGAACAAAGTTCCCCTCAGGCCGAGCCGACAAGGTGACCGGCAAGAGTTGTCAGACCCACAAATCAGGGGAGGGAATGGGGCGTGAGCGTCACGGAGTGCCGCGACGACTTGGGGGCAATCCGTGTCAGCAACTCGCCTCAGACGAGTAAGCCCGGGATCACCTTACCGCCGTTGACGAGTGGGACGGGACGGCCGAGTGGATCGGGGTACTCCTTGTCGGCGTCGATCCCGAGCAACGTGTGGATCGTGCGCAGGAGATCGCTCACGCTGACGGGATCGCTCGTGGGATAGGCGGCTTGGTGGTCGGTGGAGCCGATGATCTGGCCCGGCTTCACTCCACCTCCCGCGAACAGAATGCACTGCGCCATCGACCAATGGTCGCGCCCGGCCTGTGCGTTGACGCGCGGCGTGCGGCCCATCTCACCCATCATCACGACCAGTGTGCTATCGAGCAGCCCGCGTTGTTCGAGGTCAGTGATGAGTGCGGCGAAGGCTTTGTCTGCCGGTGGAATCAGGTCGCCCGCGAGACTCGGGAAGCAATTGAAATGGACATCCCAGCCGGGGGCATCGATCCCGACGAACCGGCATCCCGCCTCAATCAATCGGCGACCAAGCAGCGCGCTCTGACCGATCTGAGTCATGCCGTAGGACTCGCGCACGGCGGCGGATTCGGACTGAATGTGAAACGCCTTACGTGCGGCCGGGGACGTGATGAGGTCGCGAGCCTTCTCGTAATAGGTACTCATCGCTGCGGCGCGACCCGTGCGTGGTCGCGTCCCTTCCAATCCCGAGAGGAGTCGCTGACGCAGCTCGGCGCGTTGGCGGGAAATGCCGTCCACTTGGCCGAGGTCGCGGACTTCAAAGTCGGGCTGGCTGGGGTCCGCCTCGATCACGAACGGCGCGTACTCGGCACCGAAGAAACCGGGGCCACCGGCGGACATCGGTTGCGGGAGGTTGATGTAGGGCGGGACGGCGCGGAGGTTTTGAGCGGTCGCAAGTTGTTGAGTGGCCTCGCTTACGCTTCGGGTGGGTGTGTTGCCGAGTTCCCGGGCGACGATGGAACCGAGTGACGGGAACAGTTCATTCGTGGGGACCGGGTACTCGCCATCGGCAAACGTGGGGCGGTGGCCGGTCATGACATAGTGGTAGCCGGTCGAGTGTCCGTTGTCGGTGTGGCTGTGGCTCCGAACGACCGAGAACTTGTTGGCGATCTTCGCGCAGTTCTGGCAATGCTCGGTGAAGATCACGCCCGGCAGCGCGGTGCTGATCGGTTGGAACGGGCCGCGAATCTCAGCGGGTGCGTCGGGCTTGGGATCCCACATGTCCTGCTGCGGCGGGCCACCTTCCAAGAAGATAAAGAGACACGACTTGGCCTTCGCGTCGCGTCGGCCATCGGTGCGGTTGGCCTCTTCCGCACGCAGCATCTTCGGCAGCGTGAGTCCCGCGAACAGCGAGGTCGCGCCCAGATGCAGCGACTGGCGGCGAGTCAGCCCGTCACAACGACGATGGCTGCGGGAACCGAATTGAAAATCGAGCATCGTCGTGTCTCCATGGATTTGTCAGATCAGTACACCAACCCGCCGCGTGAGCAAGGACGAATGTTGGTCAGGACGTGGAACCGGGAGTCTCCAGTGTCGCACAGCCTCGGTCGCGCCGGTGACTCACACCGGATCGCTTCTCGCTCACGCTTTTTGAAGTTGCGCTCTTTTGGTTTTTCGCCCCAACGGGCAACGCTATTAAGGATTTCGGGGCTACAAAACAGGGTCAATCGGACGTAGCAGAAGTCGTGAGACTTCTGAAGAGTCCTCGGTTCGTCAGAATTCTCACGAATTCTGCTACGGACAATACTTAACGGCGTTGCCCAACGGGGCAACCATAAGTCAGCCCAGGGCAAGCGACCAACGGGAGCGCCGCCCTGGGTTTCAAGTGTCCTCGAATTCAAAGTCCCGAAGGGGCGGCCCTAAAATGCTCACATGAATAGTGCCGCCCTTTCAGGGCTTGAAATTCACCGTAAACCGCCAACCCAGGGCGTTGCCCTGGGCTGGCAGAGCATCGCCCCTTTGGGGCTGAAATCCCCAACATCGCAACTTCCAAAAGCGCATGTCGCTCGACGCTCGTCCTCGCTCACGCTGCGGGTTGGTGTCGCCTTCAGTGGTTGTACAGAAACTCTTTCGTGTTCATCACAGCCCAGAGCATGTCTTCGATGGCCTGTTGTCGGTCGGTGTTGGTTGCTTCCAATGCGGACTGCATCAACGTGAGTTCGTCGGGATTGGGAAAGCGAGTGAGCGTGCTCAAGTAAACTCCCTCGATCACCTCCGCATTGGATTTCGCCGACAACGCCCACTGGCGAGCCAGCCCACGACGGTGGCCCAACTTCGCGTTCACTTCTGGCGAGTTCAACAGATACAGCGCCTGCGAGATGCTCGGTTCGTTGCTCCGCTCGCACTCGCAGACCGTCGCACGAACGGGCCGTCCGAAAATGCGGAAGAAGTACGACGGCATCCGGTTGTCCCACACTTGGATGGATCGGACTCCCTCGGGCCAGCCGTTGAACTTTTCGGGGACGCCGGTCGTCTGGCAGATTGCGTCGAGCAACACTTCGGCAGGCATCGTTTTCGGGCGGGCGTGTGAGAAATGTTGGCGGTCATCGCGGTTGGCTTCGGTCGCCGGGCCGAGTTGATACGCGCGTGACGCGAGCAGCGTGCGTGTGAAGGCTTTCAAGTCGAAGTGTTTCTCTTTGAGATGCGACTCCAAGGCGGCGAGCAGCGGTTCGTTGGTGGCCGGGTTGGTGGCCCGCATGTCGTCGATCGGATCGACGAGACCGCGGCCGAAGTAGTGCGACCAAGTTCGGTTGGCGATGGCCCTCGCCAAGAACGGGTTGTTCGGTTGAGTTAGCCACGCCGCGAGAACTTGTCGGCGATCGGTCACATTCGTGAAGTCGGCGGGCTGCGCACCGAGTGCCCGCGCGGGGATGAGTTCCCCGGTGCGAGGATGCTTGGCGTCGGTGCCGACTCGCGCGACGACCGCTTCCGTTCCGTCGGGCAATCGCTTGAGTGCCGTCCCCGTGAAGAAGCCAGCGAGTCCCGCGTAGTCGTCCTGGCTCCAACGTTCGCTCGGATGGTGATGGCATTGAGCACACTCGATCCGCACTCCGAGAAACAACTGACTTACTGCGCGGCTGGTCACTTCCGGTTGGTCGAGCGACTTAAAGAATGCGGCTGGACTCTCACCCTGTACGGCTCCTTGAATCGTGAGAATTTCACGCACGAACTCATCGTAAGGACGGTTCGTTTGAAACTGTTTTCGCAACCAGCGTGTCAGTCCGACCGTTCCTTGCGGCGTGATTTTCAGTTTGTCCGCCTTGAGCAGGTCAGACCATTTCATCGCCCAATAGTCGGAGTACTCGGGACGTTCCAGCAGCTCATCGACCAGCTTGGCTCGTTTGCCTACGGCCGGATCGCTCAAGAATCGGCGTGCTTCGGTGGAGGTCGGCAGCGTGCCAATCACATCGAGAAACGCGCGGCGCAGAAACGTCGCGTCGTCGATGAGGTCGCTCGGTGGAATGCCGAGCCGCGTCAGTTTGTCCCACACGTGGGTGTCGATGAAGTTGGCTTCGGGCGGGCGCGCGAACGTGCTGCCGGGGCGTGGCAACACGACGCGACAAATGGCGACGTGACCGAGATATCTCACGAGGACCGCCGCTTCGCCGGGAATGTCACTCGCCTGCAACCGTCCGCGCGTGTTGGCGTCACAGATGTGAGTCGCGTTCGAGAGATAGTCCGACTCGATCGTCGCGCAACGTCGTCCGCCCGCATCGTCGATCGCCGTGACTCGCAACTGTTGTGAACCGTTCGCGGTGAGGACGATCTGAGCTGGCTCGACCTCAATCCCAATCACGCGCCGTTCGTCAGTGATGTGTAATGGTGCGCCCGCGGCGACCCAGCGCAAGAGTCGCTGATATTGCGGACTGCCCAGCGTGAACTTCTGGCCACCGCCGTGCGGTACCGAGGCGGTCCCCTTTTGCAGGAGCAGGCTTTGTTCGGGAGCGGTCACGGCGACGCGACGCCCCTTCCCTTCCTTCACCAGCGAATCGTGATCGAAGGTTTCGTCGAATCCGAGCAGACTCAGCTTGAAACCGTTCTGTCCTTCCGCCTTCCCGTGGCAACCACCCGAATTGCAGCGGGCCTTCGTCAGGATCGGCTGCACTTCATGAATGAACGAGACCGGAGCCGGTTGCCGCAAGCCGGTCACGGTGACGGGCACCTCCAACTCGACCGTACCCAGCCGGACGACGATGTGTGAACTTCCTTCACTGACCGGATGAATCAGTCCGTCCGCGCTGATGACCACGACGGCGGGCGGACGCACGTCATAGGTCGCCTCGCGCGAGACATCTCGCAACAGCTCACCGATGCGGTTCGTCACCAATAACTGCTGGCTTGCCTCCGGCCGATCAAGCTGGACCGCCACGGGACTGACGCTCAACTGAGCTTCAGCGTGAGACGGCAGCCACGCGGCACAGAACGTCCACACGATGGCGATTGAACCGAAGAGCCGTGCTGGATTCATGGGGTGGAGTCTCTGTCGATCAATTTGTAACAACAGCGTTGAAGGTCGGCTTGGCCTCGATCAGCAGTAAGAACTTGTCCAAGAATGACTCCGCCGTTTGTCGCCTTTCGCTCCGCGAAAGGACGCTCTTTTGCGGAGCGAAAGACGACATTGTTTTTGGACGGGGAGCCAGGCCAGCGAAACACATCCGGCACATCTTATTGGAACTGGCCCCGACAGCAATCCAGCTTTAAAAACCACCGGGGCCATGAGTGCCGTCGCCTTGTCGGGGCAGCGCAATCTGTAGGGCGAGACCAGCGGCGCTTCGCCGCGCTGGCCCACCAAGATTTCGAGATGTTTTCTACATGGTGGGCCGGCGCTCGAAGCGAGCTGGTCCCACCCTACGTGAAAAAACGATGGCCCTGACTCGAACAACACACTCTTCCCGCGATGAAACGAGGATGGTAAACCTCCCCCGCCTTCCCGCTGACGGAGCGATGATGGCTGCGCTGAAGCCAATACGACGAAGGGACTGTCTTGAGTCCAACTCTGAAACCGCCGACCAACATCGACAAGGCCGCGTTGCTCCTCAAGCGACTCGCGCCTGCGTCGTTGACCAAAATAATGGAGATCCTCGGTCCCGAATACGCGAAGCGACTCAATGCCGCCATGACGGACCTGTCAAAGCGTCCCGATTTCGCCGTCCTTTCCGAGCAAGTTCTTCAAGAGTTCCGTGAGCTTCAACAGGAGGTGCGGGACTCAGTGGGCAACTCACCGCTGTTGACTAGGATGCAGGCTGGAGTTTCCGCGGTCGCCGCCCTGTCGAATTCACAGCCCGCCACCAATGAGCAGTCGTCTTCCGCAGACGATGCCCCCACCACACCGGCACCTGCCGCCACCGTTCACTTCGACGATCCGTTGCGGGAACTCCAAGCGACTCCCGTCGCAATCCTGTCGATCGTCTTGCAGCGTGAACCTCCCAGCGTGATGGCCCTCGTGCTCAAGCAGCTTCCTCCCGAGGTCACGGGCCGCGTGATGGAGCTGTTGCCACCCGAGGTGCGTCAACAAACATTTCTGTTGTTGACCGGAACGAAACAGGTCAACCCCGTCGTCGTGCAGGGCATTCTCAAAAAGATTGCGCAGGCGTGCCGCGCGGTCGATCCGGCTGCGGCCGAACAGGGTGACACTCGATCCAAGGACCTTGTCAACCTGCTGCAAAAGTTCGAGCGTGAAGAGCGGCTTCGGCTGATCGACGTGCTGAATGAATCGGACCCTGAGCTGGCCAAGCAGATCGACGACTTGCTGTACGACTACACCGACCTGATGCGCATCGAAGACCGCTCGGTGCAGAAGATTCTCTCGCAGCTCGAACAGCGCACCGTGGCTCTCGCCATCAAGACTGCTCCCGAAGATCTCATGCAGAAGGTCATGAAGAACCTGTCCGAGCGTGTGCGCGGCATGTTGGCCGAAGAAATGGAATTGCTCGGTACGGTCCCCAACGCGAAGGCCGATCCGGCTCGCCGCGAAATCGCCGACGCCATCCGAGCCCAAGACAAGGAAGGGACGCTGGTTTGGCTGGAAGTAGCCTGACGTGCGGCGATACCTCGCGCGAGCGAGATGTTCGACGCGAGCCGTAAGCGTCGTCCCTTGTTGGTAGCCCTGTCGCTCCGCGACAGGAAACGCAAACGTCCTGATCACTCTTGCCATTGATTCCAGCGAACTCAAAAGATTGATGCCGCTGGTTTGAGCGCGACTCCTGTCGCAGAGCGACAGGGTTACCGCTTAGGAACGGCTGCGCCCGCAATAGATTTTGTTCCCGTCCGGTTGTTGATGTGATGTGTGAGTGCAGTGTAAAAGAAGTCCACACACGCTCTCTGCCCAGCTCATCGAAGTCCCGGTGCATGCCACGGCTGGAGGGAACAAGAGACTCCCCTGTGACTGTTGCCGCGAACACCTCTGCCGATCTGATGCCGCCGCTGCGCGAGGCTCTGCTCCACTACTGGGGCTACGATTCTTTTCGACCGTTGCAGGCGGAGGCGATGCGGGCGGTGGTCGAGCATCGCGACTCGGTCGTCGTGCTGCCGACTGGTGGCGGGAAGTCGATCTGCTTTCAAGCTCCCGCCGTGACGATGCCGGGGCTGGCGGTGATCGTCTCGCCACTGATCTCGCTGATGAAGGATCAGGTCGATGCGCTGATCGAGTGCGGTATTCCGGCGGCTGGCGTGAACAGCTCGCTCCCGCCGCGTGAGTTGTTGCGCGTGGCCGACCGTGTGCGACGCGGCGAGTTGAAGTTGTTGTACGTCGCGCCGGAACGGCTCTGCACCGAGAAGATGTTGTCGTTCCTCGACGACGCCAACGTGTCGTTCTTCGCGATCGACGAAGCCCACTGCATCAGCGCGTGGGGCCATGACTTTCGGCCCGAGTACCGGATGCTGAAGCAACTGCGGGCGCGGTTTCCCAAGGCGGGCGTTCACGCCTACACCGCCACCGCGACGCAGCAGGTGCGCGACGACATCGTCCAACAGTTGGGACTGCGCAACGCCGAGCAACTCGTCGGTTCGTTCGACCGTGCCAATCTCGTCTATCGCGTGGTGAGAAAGAGCGACATCCTCAAGCAAGTTCGACAGGTAATCGACTCGCACGCCGGTGAGTCGGGCATCGTCTACTGCATTTCGCGGCGTGAGGTCGATGAGATCGCGGAGGCTCTGTCGCGAGCGGGTTACAAAGCGAAGCCGTATCACGCCGGGTTGTCTGACCACGACCGGCACAAGCATCAGGATGAGTTCCTCAACGACGACATTCAGATCGTCGTCGCGACCGTCGCGTTCGGCATGGGGATCGACAAGTCCGACGTGCGGTTCGTGGTTCACACCGGTTCGCCCAAGTCGCTCGAACACTATCAACAGGAGACCGGCCGTGCGGGACGCGACAGTCTCGATGCCGACTGCTGGCTGTTTTGGACCGTGGCCAACTTCATCACCTGGCGGAAGATGCTCAGCGACCTGCCGCCGGATGCGTTCAAGCAATCGGACGAGAGCCTGCGGGCGATGGAGCGGTTCTGTAACGGAGTTGTCTGCCGCCACAAGGCTCTGGTCGAACACTTCGGCCAGAGTTACCCCGGTGACAATTGTCGCGCGTGCGATGTCTGTTTGGACCAGCTCGAACTGGTGGCCGACTCGAAAATCCTCGCTCAGAAAATTCTGTCGTGCGTCGTGCGGCTGAAGGAAAGTTTCGGTGCAGGCTATGTCGCGCAGGTTCTCACCGGTTCGCAAGAGGCGCGCATTATGGATAGCGGGCACGATCAACTCAGCACGTACGGCTTGCTGAAGGAACATCCCAAATCGCACGTGCAGGATTGGATCGAGCAACTCGCCTCGCAGAATTACATGAAGCGCGTCGCCGTTCGATCGGGCGACTTCCAAGTTCTCGCCGTGACTCCCGAAGGCTGGCAGGTGCTGCGCGGCGAAGTGGCTCCGAATCTGCTTCGCCCTGCAGAAAAGAAGGGGAAAGCGGCGCGCGGGACACGTTCGGAAACGGCTTCAACGGCTTCGTGGGACGGAGTCGATCGCGGGCTGTTCGACGTGTTGCGCGGAGTCCGCCGCAAGCTGGCGACCGAGCGCGGGGTGCCGCCATTCATCGTGTTCGGTGATACGACACTGCGAGACCTCGCGCGACAATTGCCCGCCACGCTCGAAGCCTTTCGCCACGCGCACGGCGTCGGTGACAAGAAGACGGCGGAGTACGGCGAGGTCTTCATTGAAGCGATTCGTTTGTACTGTGGGGAAAACGGCTTGGACGCCAATCAGGGGCAGGCTTTCGAGTCCGCAGCAGCCTCTCCATCGCCGAGTAACTCACGCCGCGTAGAAGCGCCGATCGAAACGAAGCCGGTCTCCACCGTGGTCTCCAAGCAGATCGCCTACGACATGTTTCAAGCGGGCCAACCGCTGGCCGAAGTGATGGCGACCACGAACCGCGCCAAGTCCACGGTGTCGGAGTACCTGGTCGAGTTCATCCACGAAATGGAGATCAGCGACCCCGAGCCGTGGGTCGATGCGGCTACATTCGCGCGCGTGATGGCGGCCGCACGCATCGTCGGCATCGAGAAGCTCCGGCCACTGTTCGAGACGCTCGAAGAGACCGTCACCTACGATGCGATCCGCATCGCCGTGGCCTGCCTCCAACACCTCCCACCGGAAGAGGCCGAGGCGGCGCTGGTCGAGCCGATGTAGAGTGGGCTGTGCCCACCATTCCGCAACCGATTGTGGTGGGCACAGCCCACCCTACGGGAAGTCATACAGTCGAACTAACGTGCGACCGGCTTCTTCGACGCAGGTATTTCGCGTTCTGCCGCCAAGACTTTCTTGTCGGCCCAGTCCTGCGAGAGCCAGATCACCGCCGTGCCATCGCGGCTGCCGGTCAAGACCTGACGCCCGTCTGGTGAGAACGTGACGCTGGTCACGTCTTCGGTGTGACGACTCAGCGTGAGAATCTCCTTGCCGGTCTTCGAGTCCCACAGCTTGGCAACTTGATCCTGACTGCCGCTGATGACGCGAGCCAAGTCTGGCGAGAACGCAACTGACGTGACGCTGGCCGTGTGGCCGGACAGCGTGAGCAAGCTGGTGGCGGTCTCAACATTCCAGACGCGGGCCGAGTTGTCTTCGCCTCCCGTGACGAGCCACTGGCCGTCCTTTGAGAACTCGGCGCAGAGAACCGCGTACTTGTGACCTTTGAATTCGCGAACAAACTTGCCCGAGTCGGCCTCCCACAGCCGAGCAGTTTCGTCACTCGATGTCGTGATGATGAACCGGCCATCGGTTGAGAACGTCGCCCAACGAACTCGATCCTTGTGACCATCCAACGACTTCGTGACCTCACCCGTGGCGACGTTCCACAGCTTGGCCGTACCATCATCGCTGGCGGTCAGAATGAACTGACCGTCGGGCGAGAAGACCGCCGTGTTGACGAAGCTCGTGTGGCCCCCTTCCAGTTTGCGAACGACCTTCCCGGTCGTGGCGTTCCAAATTTTGGCCGAGCCGTCCCAGCTTCCCGTCACGATCAGATCGCCCTTCGGTGAGAAGTGGGCCGACGCGACGGCATCGTGCCGACTGAAGCTCATCTTCTCGCGACCGGTCTTCGCATCCCACAGCCGCGCATCGCTGCCGCCGACCGTCAGCACGTCGTCAGTGCCGGGCAGGAACGCCGCCGACCAGAGCAACCCGCCGTGCAGATTCAGGTCAACGAGCGGCCCCAACTTGCCTCCGGGCTGCGGCGACTGCACTTCGCGTCCCGACTCCAAGTCCCACAGTCGGACGGTCTTCTCTTGCGAGTTCGCGGCGATCAGCCGCTTGCCGTCGGTCGAGACATTCAACGAGAAGACATCACCGTCGAATGGCCCGAGTGTTTGAGTGACCGTCGCGTCGGTGGTGTTCCACACACGCAGCTTGCGATCGGCACAACTTGTCACGATCGCATCGCCGCCGGGGATCGCCTGCATCGTCAGGATGCTGTCGGGATGCTTGAAAATCAGCTTGGACAGCTCTTGTCCCGAAGCGACATCCCACTGACCGACGGTGTTGTCACCGCTCGCCGTTAGCACGCGCGAGCCATCGGCCGTGAACGTGATCGACGCAATGCGGCGCGAGTGTCCGTCGAGCTTCTGCACGACGCGACCCTCTTCCACGTTCCACAATTTGACGTGCCCTTTGGCATCGCCCGTCGCGAGCAACTTGTCATCGGGCGAGAACGCGACCGCCGTCACTTCCGATGTGTGAGCCTCCAGTTTTTTCAGTCGCTGTCCGGTCGAGGCGTCCCAGACTTGAGCCGCTCGGTCATCGCTCCCCGTGGCGATCCATTTGGCGTGGTGCGACAGAGTTGCCGCCGCGCTGCGACCGCTGCGATCCAACCGCAGCAGTTGCCCGCCGGTGCCGACATCCCAGATGCGAGCCGTGTTATCGACGG
The DNA here is from genome assembly GCA_043746775.1 of Schlesneria sp. Lineage (GTDB taxonomy): Bacteria > Planctomycetota > Planctomycetia > Planctomycetales > Planctomycetaceae > Schlesneria. The sequence goes on along the minus strand of JAYTQJ010000732.1, from coordinate 4,239 downwards.
CCGCCGTCAGTAGTTTGCGACCGTCGGGAAAGAACGTGGCGGTCGAGGCCAGATACGCATGACCTTCGGCCAACGTCAGTCCCGCTTCACCCGTTTGAGCGTTCCACGTCCGCGCCGTCCGATCGCGACTGGCGGTGACAACCTGCCGCTGATCGTTCGAGTACGCCGCCGCGAGGACCGCGTCGGAGTGACCGTCCAGCACGCGGCCTTGCAGCGTCCGAATCTCTTCGTAGCCGGCGATGCTCCACTCGCGCACCGTGTTGTCGTGCGCGGCCGACAGGATGCGACGACCGTCCGCCAAGAACGCGGCGGCTTGGACTCGCCCCCCGTGTCCGCGAAACGTTTTGAGAGCCTGAGCGGCCGCGAAGTCCCACACGCGCACGGTGTTGTCTTGACTGGTGCTGAGCAGCAGCGAGCCATCGGGCGAGAAGCTCACCGCGCGAACGGAATCGATATGACCTTCAAACGCGCGGAAGTTTGCCGGGGGAACGACCGTCCCTTCGGCGACGTTTTTGAAATCGAACGGCTTCACGTCCTCGGGATTCCACGCCAGCACACGCCGGTCATAACCGGCCGTCACGACATGCTTACCATCGGGTGAGAACGCCGCCGAGTTGACTGGTCCGCGATGTCCCGTGAACGCGGGTGATCGCTTGTCGGAAGCGACCTCCCACACAATGGCCGTTCCGTCCTGACCGGCCGTCACCACGCGCGCCTCGTCCGCCGAGAACGCCGCCGAATTGACCCACCACGTGTGACCGGCAAACTTGCGAAGTTCTTTGCCGCTCGTCGCGTCCCACAACCGAGCCGTCTTGTCATACGAGCTGGAGAGCAAGCGCGTCCCGTCTTTGGAGAACGCGATGCTGAGGATCGCATCTTCGTGTCCCTTGATCGTTTTCAAACGCTTCCCACTCGCGACATCCCACACTTGGAGAAAGCCCGCCGCATCGTTGCTCCCCGTTGCGAGAAACTTGCCATCGGGAGAGAACGCCACGCAGTAAACGTAATCGCCGCCGTGCTTCATCGTCGCGAGGACTTGCCCCGACTCGCGGTTCCAAACGCGGGCGGTCCCGTCCCAGCCACCCGTAGCGAATCGTTGGCCGGTCTGATCCACAGCCAGTCCGTCCAGCGGTGCCTTCGCATCGAACGACCGCGTGCTTTGAGAACAGAGGTGCATGAGTCGCCCCCATTCCCAGTTCCGCAGTTCGAGCTTGCAGGTGCCAAGAACTTCGCGAGCCGCGTCGAACGCATTCTTGTCGATCTGCGACGCGGCCAGTCCGATCTTCGAGATGTACGACTCGTACTCCTCTTTCTCCTTGGCAACGACAGCGGCCCGCTCGGCATTTTCAGCCTTTACCTTTTCTGCAACGGCATTCTTCTTCGCCTCTTCCTCTTGCTTCCGGGCAGCCACCGCCTTTTCGCGTTCCCTATCGGCCACCATCCGTGCAACGTCTGCCTCCTTCTGTTTGTCTTCAGCAACCTTCTTCTGCTTCAAAGCATCGTCTTTGGCCACGAGAGCTGCTTCCTCACTTTCCTTGGCCGCCTCTTTCGCAATGATCTCCGCCTTCGTTGCCTCGGTTGCCTTGTCGCGTTCGCCCGCAGCAATGTCGCGTTGAACGATCGCATCCGCTTCGGCCTTGGTCGCGCGAACCGCTTCGGCCACAGCCTTTTGCTGCTCGGCACGAATCCAGATCGAAGCTCCCGCCACGATGAAGAACACCGCCGCCGCCATGCCCATCGCCGCACGCTTGAGAAACACGAATCGCTTCTGGCGAGCGACGCGATCTTCCTGAGCCTCGATCAGCTCGCGACGCAGCGTCGTGTGATTGGCATCCTGTTCGTCGAGCAACGACAGACCTAGATCGAAGTCTCCCTTGCTCTTCGCGCTCCCCGCATAGGCCAGCTTGGCTTCCGAAATCCCCGCCACCGCCCGCTTGTTGCCGGACCAAAGATCGTGAGCTTCCTGGAATCCGAACAACGCCCGCGAGTAGTGTTGGTAATCGTCGGATTGCCGGGCTTCTTTCAAATCGTCTTCGGCGCGCGTCGAGAGCAGGATGCTCTCCAAGTGCGATTGGTAGTCGCGGATCGCCGCTTGGAACTCCTTCACGTCCTGGTAGCGGTCTTTCGGTTCGGTGGCCATCGCCTTCATCGCGATATCGACCAGCTCCCCCTTCTTGTCAGTCGGCGCGATCTCATTTCGAGCCGCCGCCATCAAACACTTCATCGCGTTCTTGGCGAGATGCGGCGGGTTGCCGGTGATGAACTCGTACAGGATCGCGCCGAGCAGATAGATGTCGCTCGCGGGACTGATCTTGCCGATCGGGCCGGTCGCCATTTCGGGCGCCATGTACGCGGGCGTGCCACCCATCGAAGCCGTGTCGGTGATGCTGCGTGACTTGCGGAAGCCCTTCAGCGGATGAGCCAGTCCCCAGTCCATCACGAGGACTTCACCGAACTCGCCCAGCATGATGTTTTCGGGCTTAAGATCGCGATGCACGATGCCGCGCGCGTGAGCGAACCCGATCGCGTCGGCCGTCCGCATCAGGATGTCGAGGTTCTCGGCCAGCGACTTCTTTTGGACGACCTTCAGCCACGGCGTCCCCCCGACCTTCTTCATCGAATAGAACAGGTTCCCCTGCGCGTTCGCTCCCACGTCGTAGATCGGGACGATGTTCGGGTGATCGAGATCGCCGGTGACGACCGCTTCCGCCAGAAACTTCGCCTTCTGCTTGTCGTTCGTCGCCGCCGCACCCTTGATCATCTTGAGGGCCACGCTGCGGTCGATCGACGTTTGGCGAGCGTCGTACACGATCCCCATCCCGCCCTCACCCAGCACTTTGATCAACTCGTACTCAACGTCGTCGCCGCGAAAGGCGACGGAGGCCATGTCCTTCGTTTCGACGAGCGACTTCGTCTTGATGACCAGTGTCTGCTTGGGAGAACCCTGTTGGCGAACCTCCTTCGCCTTGAGCGTCATGTCGGGGCGGGCACCCGCTTGTTCACTCTCGTTTCCCCAAACCGATTCGACTGTCTTCAGCAACGATTCGGGAGAGTCATCCGACACGAACGTCTTGTCCGAGCCATAGTCTTCCGCGCCCGCCCCCGTGTCGCCGACATACGTCTGCATGTTTCCGGCAGCTTGGTCGTCCGAGGCAAATTCGTCAGACACGAACGTCTTGTCGGAACCAAATTCACTGACATGCGGAAACGTGTCGGAGGCCACCGTCTTGTCCGAGTCGTTCTCTTCCGGGTCATTGCCACTGTCCGATGCCAGCGTCGCGGCGATGTCTTCGCTGAAGTCATCCGACACAAATGTTTGAGCGCTGCCGCCGCCGTCGTCACCGCTGTCATTGCCGGTATCGAGGCCTTGAGTTTCGTGCGATGCGGAAGCTGTCGCGAAGGGAGATTCCACCGACGAATCGACACTCGAATCGACGAAGTCATCTGAGAGAAACGTTTGTTCCGAACCGGCACCGGTTACCGGTTTACCCACCGGTTGAGCATCGGAACCAGAGCCTTCCGGCTCAAAGTCAGACAGAAACGTTTGCTCGGACCCGGACACCGCACCTTGCTCTCGCAGTCGATTTTGGGCCGCGTCGTGCAGCGATTCGCGCACGTCTTCGGGAACCTCGTCCGAAAGAAACGTCTGTGAGGAATCGGCGTACTCGGAACTCGACGGCGCTTTCGCAGCCGCATCTTGGTGTGAGTCCTGAGACGAACCGATCTGCGACCCGCTGGCCGATTGCCCCGCGCCACTGACGGTGAACGGGTCAATCGTGTCGGACGTGGGATCGCCCGAGCGACGCTCGAACGTCATCGACGAATCGCCGCTGCCACCGAGATTCTTGCCGCAATGCGAGCAAACACCCGTGACCAGGTCTTGCCCCAACACCCGCTTGTTACACGCCGGACATTTCAACATGACTGCTTTTCCCTACACGGTCCCGACACATCCCCTGTCGGCCCGCGCTCATCCACACTCTCGGTACTCGCGTTCAATCCTCGCGATCAATCGAACCTGATTCGCATTGGCAATGCGGCCCACTCCCAATCACTTCGCCCTAAGTAGACCCGCTCAGGAATCTCAGGAGGTGAGCCGGGTGGCGTCAGCCCCCGGACTCTTCATTCACAGAGTCCGGGGGCTGACGCCCAATGGCACTCACTTTGGGGTGTAGCTGAAGTCGTAAGACTTCAGACGATCATCAAAGCCGGCTGAATTCTCACGAATTCAGCTACGTC
>JAYTQJ010000731.1:0-14952 GCA_043746775.1 Schlesneria sp. | reverse complement strand
ATCGGAGCGAACTCAAGGAAGAGACCTTCGTCGGGGCGGACCTGTCGCGGCGCGGGCAACGTGCGGTGGTAGGCGAGATGAGCGAGCGTCGCTTGAGGACGATCTTTCCGGAGTTCTTTCAAGATGCGGTTTTCGACGGCGACCGCCTGCTCACTGTCGCTCAGTTCCTTGCACTTCGGGCATCGGCACCAGCTCGCCCCGTCGTCGCCCCAAAAGAAGTAGCGGTCGCTGGTACTCGGCAGCAGTCGCGCGATGACCGCCGCATTGCGTGCGATGTGATCCAACGCCGCCGGCGCATGGACGCAACAGTTGGCGTCCGCCGTCCTCTGGCCGCTCGCGTCCATACGAAACCATTCGGGATGCTGAGCGAACAGGGACCGCTGCAACAGGTCGGACATCAGATGCAGTTCGTACTCGATCTCCAGCTTCGCTGCCCGGCACTGATCGAGGAACGCTCGCCCGGCATCACTGACGGCGAAGGCCAGAATGCCCATCACGGTGAACTCGTGCAGCGCGAGCGTAGTCAGTCCCGCTCGCCGCGCCCGCTCGGGCCAGTTCGGCAACGAAGTGTCCCCCGGCACCAGCACCAGCCCGCGCCGACGAAAGGCTGAGTTCGGCTCGTCGCCGAATGCCGCCAGTCCACAACAACAACCAGCGGTCGCCCCCAGCGCCGCCATCGCAAACTCACGCCGATTCAGCATTCGTCAACCTGCTCACCAGCCTTCGATTTGACCGTCACTTCGACATCCGCTTTTTCACCATGCGGCTTCGTCGCCGAGACGCTGCTCACATCGGCCACCGAATGCTTCATCGCCTCCAGCCACGCACGAGCATCCGCGTCGGCTTTCCAGTTGTTGAACTTGTCCCGAATCTCGTCCTCATTCTGAAAGCCCCCTTTGGCCGTCCTCGAACCCAGCTCAGCCTTGATCTTGGCGGCATCAATCTCCTGAGCCGAAACACCACCACCGCAAACCAACATCCAGACGAGAATCACAGCCCAGTGCTTCACCATCATGCTCACCTCTCCGTTTGGTTTTCTGACATTGAAGAAAGATGGTAATGACAACACGGGCGATGTGCATCGAGGTCTACCGTAGGATGAACGCCTCGTCCGTCCGTCGCCAATTGGTACTCGCTCGGACGAGGCGTCCAAGCTACGGATTTTCGACTGGGCGGCGGGGTCAGAGTCTTCGATGGCCCCGAGAAGGATCACGCCCAAGATTCCGGGCCTTCCGCAAAGCCTCCAGACCCGGCCACCCAGCCGAGCAGCTCGCCGGTCTGACTCAAACCACATTCATCGCCCGGACATACGCCTCGGCGACGGTCAGGTTCTGGACGGCCGCCGCGATGCCCTTGACCCCCTCCGCCTCGCAGGCGCTGTGCGACGCCGCGATGGCTTCGAGGTCGTTGATCGCAGCCTGGATGGCCTGCCCGAGCGGCAGGAGCACGGGCGCATAGCGGGCGGCGAGCCGTCTTTTTTCCGATTCCGGCAATCCCTGCTGGGGCCGGAATGACAATGCGAGCTTGTCGCACCAATCGAAGAGACGCTTACTAAGGACCGGCCCGATCCCCGGCACTTTCTGATAATGCAGGATAGCGACGTCCTTGGCCGTCTCGATGCCAAAGGATTCCAGTGAAAGGATGCGATCGCCGGTGATGCCCTTGAGTTTCGCGGGACGGATCAGTGACTTGTCGAGGTGCTCCTCCAACTGGATCTTCTTCGAGTCCATCTCGGCCTGGCGCAGCTCCCGCTCGTAATCCTGCCGCGCGCCGTCGTGGGATTTGAGCACGCCGTCGGCGTTCGCCTTCCGCTGCTGGAATCTCGAAATGCTCGCTTGCCGCTGCGCCACGAACGCGTTCTCCATCCGCTTGATTTGCGTCTCGGCGGCCGATGCGCGGTCGCGCCATCGCTTCTGCTCGCCGATCCAAGGGGCGTTTGCGGCCTCCCACGCCGCAATGAGTTGTCGGTTCTTGGCGTCGATCTCGCGGCATTTCTGGTTGTGCTCCGCCTGACGCGAGGCCGTCATCGCGTCACAAACCGAGATGCGCCGTTGATTCTCCAGCTCAATTTCTCGGAGCGTCTGAACGTAGGACGCATCGCAAGCGGCATTCTCGGCTTCCCATTCCGCGATGAGTTGCCGATTCCTGGCATCGATCTCTCCACATTTCTGGCGGTGCTCCGCCTGACGTGAGGCCGTCATCGCGTCACAAACCGAGATGCGCCGTTGATTCTCCAGCTCAATTTCCCGGAGCGCCTGATCGTAAGCCGCTTGGCGAAGGGCATTTTCGGCCTTCCAAGCTGAGAGGACGCGACGGTTTGCTTGCTCAACATCCTGGGCCACTCGCTGGTGGTTCGCCTCGATTACTGCCTTATCGGCTTCCCAAGGCGCGGTCCGGCGGCGGTTCTCGTCATCGACCGCCCTGCACAGCCGGGCGTGCTTGGCCGTCTCCGCCGCGTTCGCAGCCTTCCAAGCGTGCAAGAGCTTCTCATTGGCCCTCTGAACGAGCTGGACGTGTTTCTCGTATTCTTCGTCCATCTCCTCGCATTCCGCCTGGTACGCCTTTTTCAAAGAGTCCAGGGCCATTGCGAGCCGCATCCCTTCGGTGAGCTTCACGAGCAGCCACCACGCCCCAAAGCCGAACATCATGATCAGGCCCACCGGCGGGGCGACGAAGAACACTAGCCCCCCCGCTACGGCCCCGGCGACGTAGAGCCATTCCAGGAACAGATCGGGTGGGTCCGGATTGGATACCGGAGGGTACACCGGCGGCGGCGGCTTGTCGTGCAGCTTTGGACGCGGCCACTCGACCGGCCCAAGCGGGTGGGGCTTGAGCTTGGGTGCAATTGGGATAGTAGGAGCGGCTGGCAACGGCCGGAAGATGGGCCGGGCCAAGAGGTCGGGCGGAGGCGGCGAGGGTGCTGGCGCAGGCTTCAGTATCGGTGCAGGCGGTGGCGGAGAGAGCGCCAACGTAGGCTTCTGTGCCCGGGCGGGCGGAGGCGGCGAGGGTGCTGGCGCAGGCTTCAGTATCGGTGCAGGCGGTGGCGGGGAGAGCGCCAACGTAGGCTTCTGTACCCGGGCGGGCGGAGGCAGTGGGGGTGCCTGCACAGGCTTCGGCACCAGTGCAGGCGGAGCAGGATGGGGCAGCAACGCGGGCTTTTGGATCGCGCGTAAATTGGCGGGCAGCGTGATGTCGACGGGCAAGATTGGCGTGGGCCGCACGTAGGAGGCGAACACCAACTGCAAGCTAGCCAGCTTCTGGATCAGGTTCCGGATGTCTTCGATCCGCAGAGTCGCGCCTGCCGACGCCTGACTGGGAATAAAGAACATCAATCGGGCGACCGCGATGAGCTGGCACCACGGGCAGTTGCCTGCCACCGGATAGGAGTGCTTGGGGTCATTCTTGCAGCGCTGGAGCCCCCTCATTGAGGCGTCGAGCACGCCGCGCCACTCGGTCGCCGTCGGGCGCTGGCGAGAGCCGAACGCCCGCTCGAACAGGTCTCGCGTGGGGATATCCAGCATCGCCAGGGGCGGGACGTGCGGAGGCGGCTTCAGCTTGCTCGGGTTTCGCGCATAGGCGTAGAGCCCGTCCTGAATTGCCTTCTCGATCGGGATGTCGATGTTGATCTGGGGCACGCCCGCGAACGGGTGGCGCCCCATCATCAGCAGGTGGAAGACCATGACCGCTAGGCCGAACAGATCGTGGTTCGCGTCCCGGTCCAAGTCGGTGAACTTCCTGCCGTGGAGTTCGGGCGGCGTGTACTCGGGTACGCCCACGCCGCAGCGGAAGATGCGATTCCCCTCCTTCACTTGGAACGAGTCACAGTCGACTAGGGCGACGATGCTCTTCTTCGACACCATCACGTTCTTCTGGTTGACGTCGCCCACGACGTGGCCGTGGCTGTGGACGCTCTCGAAGGCGATGGCGCAATTGCGGGCCGTGTGCAGGAGGAAGCCCCAGTCGGCCTCGGGGAAGTCCTTCTTGCGCTGGGCCACGCTGTAGAGGTGGTGGATCTCTTTGTGGTCGGTGATCCGGGGCATGAGGATGCCATCGACCGCCGCCGGGTTGCCGTTGCTGAGCGTAGCCGTAGGCCAAGCCGCGAACTTGAGCAGGTCGGGGCTGCACAGCTTGGCCATCGCCCGGAGCTTGTCGCAGCGTTCCTTGCTCTGCGGCTTGCTATAGAGCTTGGCGACTAGGTCGGGACGGCCCACGACGTCGAAGACCGCCCCCTCGCCGCCGGTGGCGAAGGGCTTGGCCGAGAACCGGACCTCGTTCCCCAAATGGTCACGCAGTTGCGTCGGGTAGATTGGACGGGACATCGGCGGTGATCCGCGTGGCGAGGATGAGAGTCTTGTCGTCGTCGGTGCGCTCGTTGACCCGCTTCGAGTCCATGAATTCCAGCAGGGAGGCTTGCAAAGCGGCCTCGTCCGGTCCGTTCCTCACGGCCTTGAACAGGGGCGCAAAGAAGCGACCATGGACTTTTGCTCCAGCGATGTCGAGGGCGAGCATCTGTAGGCCGTCGGTTAGGACGGCCAACTCGGAGACATGCCGCTCGACGATCTCGACACGCAGGTGCTGTTGATAGTCGTCTTCGCTCAGGAACCGCGTGGTGTTGGCGTACTCTCCGTTGTCCGGCCAGAAGGCGAGGTCGTAGCCCTCCGGCCCGTCGAAGACGATCACGCCGTCGCCCACTTGAGCGAAGGCGGCCCAGCCGTCGCCGACCAGCGCCGCGAGGAAGGTGCAGGCGAGCTGACGGGGCGTCGATCCGTTGGCCGTCGCCTCTTCCAGCAGACGCTCCCGGGCGGCATCGACCCACGCTTCCACCTGCTCCTTCGTCGGCACTGCGCCGCCGGAGGCCACTTCCATGAAGCGGTCGACCGCTGCCTTGGAGCCCAGCTGCGACAGCTCGGCGCTGCCGGCCCCGTCGGCGCACGCGGCGATCAGCGTCGTGCCGGCGATGGTCCCGGTGCAGTAATCCTGGCAGGGCAGCCCCGACTGGAGATGGGACGTGCCCTGCACGCTGCCGAAGACGAGCTTCCACATGGCGTCGTCAGACCTCAGTCCAGCCGGGTGGCGTGAGAGCGACAGTGTCGCCAGGGGAGGACTGGGAGACTGCCTGCATAGACTGCGACAGCCACAGGAACATCTCACGGAAGTTGACGCCCTTGAGCTTCGCCGGCGGGCGCGTCGAGATCTGGGCCAGCACGTCCATGTTTGCGCCCTCGACCGCCACTGTGAAGAAGGCGAACGACTTCGACGCCTCGCCCTGCTTCACCTGCACGGCGGCGGACTGCCAAGGGTCGCCGGGGTCAGGTCCGCCGTCGGTGATTAGGAAAATCCACGGGCGATAGTACGAGACGCCTGCCGCGCGGTAGGTCGCCTTACGCCTGGCGATCATGTCCAAGCCGGCCAAGATCGCCTGACCCATCGGCGTGCTGCCCGAGGTCTGTAGGCGTGGCGGCTGGAAGTTCTCGGCGGTCACGAAGTCCTGTACGGTGGTAACCGTGCCGCCGAAGGTGACAATCGCGATCTCGGCACGGCGACTGGCCAGCGAGTCAGCGGCGAGCGTTTCCTTGAGGGTGGCCAGGCCCTCGTTCAGCATGTCGATCCGGGTCGTCCCTCCCGAGACGACATTATACAACTGCCCGTCCTGCCTGACGGTCTCCCCGGTCGCATGGTCAAAATTGCCAACGACCTCGTTCATCGAAGCGGACGTGTCGAGTAGCAGCACGCAGGGTACACGAGGATCGGGGTTCTCGGCGAATTCGCTCGCTGCGAATCCCGCATATTCGATCTGGTCGGACATAAGATTTCCTTTCTGGCCTTATATGACCGAATGCAATTGTCGCGCTCAGCATGATACCAGCAAGGGGCGGGCGCAAGTAGGGTGCATGGAGCCTTCGGAACACACCAACATGGTTACGCGAATGCGGCGCCGGGTGCCACTGGCGGCAGCCTTGGGCCGCCAGTGTGCTTGAAGAACACTGGCAGTCAAAGCACTGCCAGTGGCACCCGATTTGTCGGCATCGATCTATGATTCCGATCTTCATCTCATCGTTGTTCGTCTTGGGTTGAGGTGAAGCAAGCGTTACTTCACGCTCTGCTCAATGAGCGAATCGTACTCCTGCGCCAGTTGGTAGCGGCGGGCCTTTTTCGATGGGTTGGCGACGACGAGGAAATTCTCTTCGAGCCAGCGTTTGCAGAGGGCGGCGGCCGAACGTGTTGTCATCGCGAAGAACTCGGCCACGTCACCGGACGAAACCGTTTTCGTTTTCACGAACAGCGACAACGCGGTTCGCTGCCGGGGCGTGAGCGACCGCAGTTGAGGGGCCTGATCGAAAGCCTGCTTGCGGCCCGCTCGTCCCGCCTGTGATCGGACTTTGGAAAAGCTGTCCGCCAAGCCGTGGCAGAAGTAGGCCAGAAATCCGGTCACGTCGGCGGTGGCCCGCCCCAGTTAGTAGTTGTGACTCTTCCCGACCGACAGCGCGTCGTAGTAACCCGGCAGGTTCTGAGCGTAGTACTCCTCCAACGAATAGATGCCGCGCAGGCCGTATCCGGCCCGCTGCATGGCGTCAATAAAGTGCGATGAAAGTGTCATGAATCCAACTCAGCCTGACACCTCGGTCGTCCTCCGTGGGCCGACAATGCTCGCTAAAGCAGCAGACGCAGCTTGTCCGCCACCGGCAAAGATGCCAATCGCCGCCAATACTCCTGTTTGCTGCGGAGGATTGGTCCAGCCCGGTCATCCTGTCGGAACGGCCTTGGATGAGTTCCTTCCGGCTGCCAACTGTTCAGCCTTGCGCCTTCGTCCAATTTGCCGTGCGTACGTCCGGCAGAGCTTCAAAATCTCGATCCGTCGTGAGCAGGATGGCTCCCGATTGGCGGACGATGGCGGCGAGGATCATGTCCACTTGGGACATCACGCGGCCACTGCGGCGCAGTTCGAGGTGGATGGCTCCGTAGTGATCGGCAATTTCGGGTTCGAGGGGTCGGATACGGACGAACCCCAGCAGGCGACGAAGTTGTCTCAAGCAAGGCTCCGGTCGCGACAGTCCTTGAATCCCGGCTTGAAGCTCGCAAAGGACGGGGACGCAGACCACGAGACGTTGGCCGGTTAGATTGGCCCGATAGAGACGCTCGCGCACCGGCGAGACCGGAGCCAGTGCCGCGCTGACATGATTGGTGTCCAACAGGTAATCGCTCATGGAGTCAGATTCCACTGTTGTCGAACGAGTTCCTTTTGCTGGAGGTCGTTCTCGTCCAGATTCGCGTTCAACTCAGTAATGTCGTCGGACGACACCTGTGTGGCGTGAGCCTCCATTTCGTCAAACAGTTGCTGCAAATCTTCGGCAGCCACCGGCCTATCATCGGTGTCACTGAGTGGAGCCATTTCGATCGACAACTCGGCCCCTTCTGCCCAGTACTTGGGAAGCGGTTCCATCGGTTCCAGCTTTCCGTTGCGAACGATCACGCGAATCATGGCTTGCCCCCTTTGAACTGGTCTGACATCCCGCTTCGCGCGAATGTTGAAACGCCGTTTGTTGGAATCACCTCGCCAATTGGTCGTTCACGATAACAACCCTTCCGAGTCGCATGAAGTCCCTGTTTCCCCTCATTCACAAACGTTTCGCATCCATCAATCCGTGATCCTGACTTTCATCTCGTCGCTGTTGGCTTTGAGTTCCGGGGCGTACATCGCGCTGGCTTTCTGCTCGCGGATTGCGGCGATGTCCAAGCTGCGCTGGCGGAGTTGGTCCAAGAGGCGAAGCTTGTCTGCCACGGGCCGCGCGGCCAGTTGCCGCCGGTAATGGAGCTTACTGAGGAGGATGTCGTCCAACTTCAAATTCACGGTTCGCCTCGCAGAAACTGGTCCTCAAACCGTCGCCATTTTTCTTCCAGGTTGTGCCGGATCCTTATTGCTCGCAGCGCCGATTCGTCGAGGATTCCCGCTTCAATAAATTGCAGCAAACGGGCCTTATCCTTCGGACGACCCGTCTCAAGGGCGATGCAGGCCAGATGCTCCGCCGAGAATACTCGCGTTGGCACCTCTTCCACATCGAAGGAAACGGCCTGAGCGAGTGCCTCTTCGGCCAATGGGCTGGGTGGCGGCAAGAACTGAACAGGCCAGCCGGCAATCAAAATGTATTCGCCCTCCACCGTACAGCCTTGAGCGGTGAGATAGTCGAACATCGGTTGCGGGCTAACGAGCAACCGTCCCGGCTCGGGACGGAATGCCACGAAAATGTCCACGTCCAACGTCGCAATCGGTTCCAGATAAAACGTCGCGCCGACGGCACCGCCGATCGCGTAACGATCAATCGCACCGTCAACCTGCATCTGATTGATCGTGGCCAAGACCTGCTTGAGATTCATCCTTACCCTTCTCACCGCTGTCTGTCTGATTCAATCCGTGATCTTCACCTTCATCTCGTCGCTGTTGGCTTTGAGTTCCGGGGCGTACATCGCGCTGGCTTTGGTGGGGAGGGCGCTGAACTGGCCGGGGATTTCGGCACGGAGGCGGTAGCTGAGGCTGTGCTTGCCGCGCAGCAGTTGTCGGACGAAGAAGGCGACTCGTTCGTCGCGGAACTCGACGAAGGCACCCATTGAGTTGCCGTTGTAGCCGCTGCGGACTTCGACCGGCTCGAAACCGGCGGCCTTCATGTCTTCGAAGAGGAGGTACTCGTAGTCATTTTTGGAGTCGATCTCCAATTCGATTTCGACGAGGTCGCCGCTCTTGAGTTGGCTCAGGTTGGGAAGCTCCGTCCGTTCGTACTTCTCGACCTTTTGTTTGACGGCCTGTCCGCGTGAGCCTTGGGCATCGACTGCTTTATCGACGCGGGTCAGCTTGTAGAACTTGCGGTTCACCTTCACCTCCAGCCCCGCCTTGGTAATAAAATCTTCCAGTGTGAAGTTGGTCTGATAGACGTTGAAGTAAAGCGGGCCGGTCCCCTGCTTCTTCAGTTCCAGCGTGTGCTTGCCGGTCGTGACGGCGTCGCCTTCCAGCACGAACTTGTTGTCGAACGTGAACAGGTTCGACGAGTCGATTTTGACTTCCTTCTGCTTCTGGCCGTCGAGCCAGACTTCCACGGTCAGGTTCGGTTCGTCCTCGCCGCTGGCTTTCATGTAGTCGGCGAGGGCCTCGATGCAGAGGGCGGTGTCGCGCGTGCTGTTCCAGTACGTCGCGTGCTTGCGGTTGTTGAGGATGTACTTCACCAGCCGCGACGCCCGCGCGTCCTGCGGGTTCGTTTTCGACAGCAGCTTCAGGTAGTAGGCATTCGCCTCGATGTCGCTGCCGTACCAGTACCACCAGCCACCCTCGGGCAGCTTCAGGTAGGCGGTCTGGTTCTCGTCGTCCTGCACCACGAACTGTTCGATGTTCTCCAGGATCATTTTGAGTTTGTCGGCCTGCTGCTGCTTGTGCAGGGCGAGGCCGTAGAGGGCCTTCGCGTAGACCGGCAACTGTACGCGGTCGCGGTAGAGGAACTCGTTCATCTCGTTGTTCGAAACATCGGCGTCCACGAGGATCATGTAGACGAAAGCATCCAGCGCGTCGGCATGCTGCTTCTGGCGAACGTCCTTCTTGCCCCAGTTCTTGATCCATTGAACCTGTTCGTCCTGATAACGCTTGAGCCATTCGACTCCACGTTCGAGGACACCCGGCACGATGGCGACATCGTTGGCCTTGGCGACCTGCAAGCCGTGGACGACGACCGCCGTGGTGTGAGGCCACGAATGTTCGCCATAGCCGCTGAACCAGCCCCAGCCGCCGTCCGAGACCTGCATCGACGTGAGCCGCTCCAGTCCGTCCTTGACCATCGCGCGGACCTCGTCCTCATCGAAGACGGGATTGCGGTCGAACCGCTTCCAGCGCTTGGCCCGTTCGATGTCGTCACCGATCTCCTGCGCGTTGAGGTTTGTTCGCTTGGCCTGAATGTCCTTTAAGTTGAGCTGCATATCGAGCAGCACGCGCTGTGTGATGACCGTGGGTAAAAAACGGTTCAGCGTCTGCTCGGTGCAGCCATACGGGTAATCGACCATGTACGGCAGCGCATCGACCATCGCTCCGGCCAGCGTCGGCGAGAAACGGGCTTCGAGGCGCGACTCGTTCGGACGACGGGCCTCGGGAACTTCAAACGTCACCTTGCCCGAGGCATCGGCGGGACGGATCGCCCCGCTGAACGATTCGGTCTTCAGCATCCCGTGAACGTAGACCGGGAAGGTCATCTGCATCGCATCCGACTCCTCGTCGGAGAGGGCTTTGACCGTGATGCTCGTGCTTCCCTGAGACGCCACCTTCACGCGCCAATCGACGCGTTTTTCACTTCCCGCCGCCAGCGTGATCGTCTGCGTGATCTCTTGAGGACCGGCCGCCTCGCCACCCTTGGCAGCGGGTGCAAGAACCGAAAGCAATGTGCCATCAAGAGCCAGCGACACCTCAACCTGTTTCTCGGTCTTGAGGTAACTGTGGACGTTGGCCGAGATGACGACTTCGTCCTTATCAACGAAGAATCGTGGTGCTTGAAGCCGAACCAAAAGATTCTTCTTCGTGGTGACTTCGGTCTCACCCTGTCCGACCTTCGTGCCGAGACCCATCGCCCACGTCTTCACCTTCCAGCCGGTCAGACTCTCGGGCATTTTGAAGGCGACTTCGGCGAGGCCGCTCTTGTCAGTCGTGATCGCACCGGCCCAGTAGGCGGTGTCGGCGAAGTTCGAGCGGATCATCGGCTGCTGCATCGCACCGCCTCCTTCACCGCCAATTGCTCCGGCCTTGTCGCCGGCAAACCCGAGAGCGTTCTTCGCCATCGGAGCGCCGTCAGCGAGTATTGCACTTTCCGCAGCGGCCATCGGCGCGGGAGGCCCACCCGGCGCGGCGGACATCGCCATCGCGCGTCCGCGACGAGTTGAGGTTGCCGTCACTATTCCGCCCCCCATCCCGCCACCTTGACCGCCGCCAAGTCCCAAGCCTTCCATCCCCTCACCCAGCATTCCGCCGAAGACGCCGAGGTCGTTCATTGGAATCTCGTTGTTCTTCAGCAAGTTGCCGAAGACGCGGTCGAGCGTGCAGTCGCGTTGAGGCTGATGGTGCCGCCGCCACTTCCAGAAGAACTCTTTGATTTCGGGGACGTTGCTGCCACCCGAAATGTATTCGACGGACTTGTCGTAGACGGAGAGGACCGTTGAACCGACGAACGGTTCGCCCGTGTGGTCGGTCAGTTTGATTTGAACCTTCGCATCGGCTCCCGGTTTGTATTCGGTCTGAGACGGCAGAACCTCGACGTTAATGACCCGTTTTTCGGGAGGGACGACGACTTCTCGCGTCTCCTGGTGATAGCGACCGTCTGCAATGGTGAAGGCTTCGAGGAAGAAGTTGGGCATGTCTTTTTGAATGACAGCGACTTCTTCGACCGTGTTCTTCCCCTTCAACCGAATCACCTTGGGAGGCAAATAAACGCCGTTCGACGGACGGACGAACAGCACGACGCAGCCGTCCGGTTTGTTGGTCGTGACCATCAGCTTGACGGTCTCGCCGGGAGCGTACTCCTGTTTGTCGGTGATCAGTTCGAGATCGTTGAACCGGAACTCGCGGCCGTCGAAGCCGTCGCCTCGCACGACGAAGACGTAGCCCCCTTCGATCGTGTGGCCTTTGTCACCTCGTGGGGCGGGCGGCTCGCCTGCCTTTGCTTCTGGGTTAGGTTTCTGATCCATCGCAGGCGGGCCGCCTACGCTACGGAGCTTGTATGAGAGCCGGTACTGCCCGGCCTTGCTGGCGGCGAGTTGCTGCTGTGCGCGACCGGCCTCATCGGTGTTGAGTTGCCACGTTTGGACAGCCTCTTCGACCGGCTGCTGCTTCGCGTCGTACGTCACCTTGAACAGAGTCAGTTCGCCCGTCCCCTGCACCGGTTTGTTGTCGATGGTGTGCGCGTCGAAGCTGGCGTGGATGGTGTCGCCGACTTTGAAGTGGCCTCGATCAACCCACGCGAAGACGCGGAACGGCTGTCGCGCGACGAGGACGTTGCCCGTTCCGACGATCGTGCGGCGCGACTCATCGACGACCTCGGCCGTGATCGAGTACGAATGGTCTTCGTCGCCGTGAATCGCCTTCGCGGGAAGCGTGTCGATCTCGACAAGGACTTCGCCCTCGGGACCGATCTCGACTTCTTGTTCGGCGATCACTTCGGGCGGGCCGGGGTTGTGACCGATCCACCACGCGACCGGACGGAAGCAGCCCCAGCGCGTGAAGCCGGGATACCAATCGTAATCGGACGCGAACCAACCGTAGCCTCGCCCATAGAACCAGTCCCACTTCGCGACCGGATGCCAGTGGCTGTCGTGAGCCGTCCGCAGCACCTTGTACTTCACCTTCCCCTTCGTCACCGGGGCACCGAAGAAGTACTTGGCTTTGATCTTCGCCGTGACCTTCTCACCGAGAGCGACCGGTTCGGCCGGAGCCTCGACCGTCACTTCAAATTCGGGCTTCTTATATTCTTCGACACGGAACGAACCGCCTTGGTGCAGGTTGTTCATGACGAGCAACTGGTACGTGCCGAGCATCGCTCCCTTGGGCAGCGGGAACTCACCCTCGATGCCGCCGAACTTGTCCGTCTTGAATTGTTTTTCGAGAACCTTCTCGCCCTGCGGATTGTTGATCTGAACCGAAAAATCTTGTTCGGCAAACTCGGTCTTGTCGGGCTGGTCGTACTTGCTGGTCTGAATCCAGAACTTGAACTTCACGGTCTGTTCGGGGCGATAGACGGGCCGATCGGTAATCGTGAAGACGCGCGTGGCGCTGTAGTCCTGATCGTGACGCTGTCCCCACCACGCATGAGTGAACCCGGTGTAAGCCAGCCGCCCGGCCTCGGTCTTCGCGACGATCAGCCATTGATATTCGCGTGGCAGCTTGGCCGCAGGCAGCATGAGCAGACCGTTCGCGTCGGTGAACTCGGCGAAATTGGTCGTCGTCACTTTCCATTGCTGCTTGTTCGGTGCGACCTGCTCCTGCCGCCAGCCGAAGAACTCGACATTCGCCTTCGCGATCGGCAGCCCCGTCACGGCATCGGCCACGAAATGGAGCGATTGTCCGTCGAGCACCTTTCGCGCGAGGGCCGCGTCCGCCAGCCAGATGACCACGCGGCTGATGTTGCCATCGGCCAGCTTGCCCGTCAGCAGATAGGCTCCCGCCTTTTGGAGGGGCGTCGTGACTTTGACCACGCTGTCGAGATGTTCGGGCTTTGGCGTGAGGTCCAGCTTCCACGAGGCAACTTGCTCACCGAGATACTGCTTTCGATTTTCCGTAACGAGTTTGTATCCCACGTCCTGTACGTTGAACCGCTGCCAATCGAGCTGAGCGGGAGACGACTTGAGGTACGTTTTCACGTCGTCGAGCAGCTTGTCGATCTTGATCGCATGGGCCTCGAACGAGACGGCCTTCGCGTTGCGATAACGGAAATCGACGGTCGCTCCCGTCCCGGCGGGAGCGACTTGCAGGTTTTCAAAGCGGCCCCAGTTCTTCACGATCTGATCGAGCCGCGCCTGACGATGGTCTTCGTTGCCGAACTTGGCCAGCGCGACCTTCCACGCTGCGGCGGCCTTCACATACTGGCGTCGATCTTCGTAAATCTGCGCGACCTGATCGCCTGACGCTTTGGATTGATCGTCCTTCGACCGTTCGGTAATTTTTTGGAACAGCTTCAGCGGGTTGAACTCGTCCTCCAGCTTAATCCGCTTCACGCCGGTGGCGAGTTTCGCGATGGTCTCGTCATCGCCGAGAGTGTGAACGGCGAACGGGCCGCTTTCGTTCGTGTCGTCGTCGCTCCCGGAACCGCGTCCGAGCCACGCCATCGTCTGTACGCCAAACTGCTCGTGCAGGAACTGAGCGAGCGTGAAATCGGCTTCGTTGCGGAGCTTGGTGTCGAACTCGATGGCCTGCGTCAGCATCCATCTCCAGCGTTCACCGTCCGACTTCGCGTCGTCCCACGATTTGGGAACGCGATGAAAAACCGGATTCCCATCCGCATCAACCGGTGCTCCCTTCGAGTCGCCTCCGCCGTGCATCCCGCCGAACCTGCGGGCACTCCAGCCCCCCTGATTCCCCTCTTCGTAGTCGGGCAACGTCGTCAGGTCGGTCAGTGCCTGGAGTCGCCACGCCTCGATGGCACCGAGCTGCTCCGCGTATTCCAAGAAGAACCGAGCGACCTCGCCCTTCGCATCGTCTTTCATCGCCAGCGGGATCGCCTGCTGAAGCAACTGCATCGAGCGGACTCGGTCCCGCTCCTGCGACGACATGTACTGCCCGCCGCCCCGATGCGACCCGCGCTGGAACTTGCCCGCGATCAGGAAGCCGCCGTGATCGACGAACTGCGTGTACATCTGAGCCGCACCTCGCAGCAGCCGCCAGTTTTGCGGATGAGCCTTCACGGACGACTCGATCAGTTCATCGACCTCTTCCACCCGACCGAGCTGAGCCAGCGCTTGCACGGCCCGTTGCAGGTCGCTCGCCACCAGCTTCGCATCCGTCTTCGGATCGAGCGCCAGCTTGCGAGACCCTTCGTAAGCGACCTTGAAGTTCCCGGCATCAAACTGCTTTTGCATCGCGTTTCGATTCACCGGCTTCCCCGTTTCCTCAGCAACCAACCACCACGAGGCGACACACAGCGACACAGCACAGATGAAGACAGTCAACTTCCGCATGATGCGAACCCATTCCTTGAGCGAAGAGAAAAACCGGTCGTCCGAACCGCAGGCCAAGTATATACCTCACGCGGCACAACGTGAGTGGCTCCGAGCGGGGCGGCGTAAGCCCCTCGGTTCTTCCCAAGAGGGCTTACGCCCAAGAACCAGGGGGCTTACGCCCAATGGCACTCACTTTGGGATGTAGCTGAAGTCGTAAGACTTCAGAGGATCGTCAAAGCCGGCTGAATTCTCACGAATTCAGCTACATCAATCAGAACGTCC
>JAYTQJ010000730.1:0-14973 GCA_043746775.1 Schlesneria sp. | reverse complement strand
TGTTGTGGCCGGATTCGCACATCGACGCGCGGGGCGTTGCCCACGCGGTTAAACGAGTCAGGAAGTCGGAACTCATCACCGGCTCTTCAGCCGCTGGTTGAACTCCGCCCACGGGAGCGCGTTGGCGACATCGTGTTTGGTGAGTCCCGCGCGGCGGGCTTGATCGACGCCGTACGTCAGGACATCAAAGCCATTGACCGAGTGCGAGTCGGTGTCGATCACGATCGGGATGCCGCGCGACTTGGCGGCGGCGGCTTGAATGTCATCGAGATCGAGGCGGGACGGGCAGGCATTGATCTCTAGCATGACGCCGTGTTCGGCAGCGGCGTTGAGGAACGTCGTGTAGTCGATATCGGCGGACGGACGGCTGCCGATCAAGCGGCCCGACGGATGGCCGATCGCATCAACGTGCGGGTTGCGGATGGCATTGAGCAGCCGCTGCATGATCTGTTCGCGCGGCTGCTTCAAACCGTAGTGCAAGACAGCGATGACCCAATCGGCTTCGGACAGGACTTCGTCGTCGAGGTCCATTGTCGCGTCTTCAAGGATGTCGCATTCGATGCCGCACAGAATCTCGATCCCCGAGATTTGGCCGCGCACTTTGTCGATGTCGCGCCAGTGTTGTCTCAGCCGCGTGGCGTCGAGTCCGTTGGCCATCGTCACGCGCTTCGAGTGATCGGTGATGGCGATGTACTTCAACCCGCGCGCCTTCGCGGCCTCCGCCATCTCCAAAATCGTCGCCGCTCCGTCGGTCGCGGTCGTGTGCATGTGCAGATCGCCCTGAATGTCGGCCAGCTCAATCAACTGCGGCAGCGAACCCGCTTCCGCCAGTTCGATCTCACCTCGGTTCTCGCGCAGTTCAGGCGGGATGAACGGCAGATCAACCGCCGCGTAGACCTCGGCCTCGGTTCGACCCGCGACATACTCGTCACCGCGAAACAGACCGTATTCGTTGAGCTTCAATCCGCGTTCCTGAGCACGCCGCCGGATAACGATGTTGTGCTCCTTCGATCCGGTGAAGTACTGCATCGCCGCACCATACGACTCGACAGGAACGACTCGCAGATCGAGTTCGATGCCGCCGCGAAGTCGAACGCGCTGCTTGGTCTCACCGCGCGCCAAGACCTTCTCGACGAGCGGGTGCCGTTCGAGGCGGTCCATCGCGAGCGACGAGTCATCGGCGACCGCGAGGACATCCAAGTCGCCGCACGTCTCCTTGCGACGACGGCAGCTTCCCGCGATCGACACTTGCGACACACCGACCACCTGCGCGAGGTCACTCACAATCGCTTCAGCCGCAGAGCGGGCAATGGAAATCAACACGCGCGATCCCGCCTCTTCGACATGCGCGATCCCGTCCAAGATCGACTGAGCCGTCTTCTTGCCGAAGCCCTTCAACTCGGCCACGCGTCCCGATTCGCAAGCCGCTTTCAAATCGACGAGCGTCGTGAGACCCAGCTCATGAAACAACGTCGCGACCTTCTTCGGGCCGAGTCCCTGAATCCGCAGCATCTGCACGACACCGGGCGGAACCTGCGCTCGCAACTCTTCCAACTGCGGCAACGCTCCCGTCACGACAATCACCTTGATCTTGTCGGCCAAGTCCTGACCGATCCCGTCGAGTTCCGTCAGACTGCGACCGGCCGTCGCCACGATGTCGGCCACCGATTCGGAGAGACTCTCCAACGTGCGAGCCGCGTTGCGATAAGCCCTCACGCGAAAAGCGTTCGCCCCCTGAATCTCCAGCAGCGACGCCAGCTCTTCAAACAGCGAGGCAATCAGTGGGTTGTGCATCTCAAGGGATCCTGTCGCCGGGTCGTTCAAGCAGAGGAGGGCGACCCATCCAACTCATCTCTGAGCGCGGCGGCGTCAGCCCCCTGGTTCTTGAGCGTAAGCTCTCTTGGGAATAACCGGGAGGCTTACCAGCCTGTCGAAAATCGTAGGATGGACGCCCTCGTCCGTCTGCTTCCAACTCGGAAAGACTCGGACGAGGGCGTTCAAGTTACTTTTTAACAGGCTGTTATGCCGCTCCGCTCCGATACCTCATCACTGACGGCGCGAGTGATCGTTTTGACGAACGACCGGTCAATCCGCCTGCGTAGGCATCTCAGCGAGCGGCAATGACGGTGCCGGGAAGCGGCTGCGGTAGAGCCAGCGTTCCCACCAGCGAGCGGCACGCAGTCGCGGATCATCGGGTGAGATCGTGTGCTGTTTGCCGCGGCGTGTCACCAGCTTCAACGTCCCGTCCGACAAGACTTCGGCCACGGCCCAGAACTTATCGACTTGGTACGAGTACCAGTCGCCATGTTCGGCGGGATGGACCTCTTTCGCGCGCGGGCCGGGATCGGTGCTTGTCTTGCAGACGCGGAAGATGACCGGATCACCCGGTTGGAGCTTGGGGCGCATGTCTACCAACCTTCTCGACAAAACCCTTGAAATCACGAACGGAAACGGTGCCAACAACATTAGACCTCGAAGTCGCATGTGACAAGACGGGGTTCTGAAAATGTTAGAAGTGGGGGAAGGAACAGGGGATTAAAACTAAGAGTGACGTGCCCGCCAAAAGTCGCCTTCCTCGCTCCGCGTGAAGTCAGCCGAGTCACCAGCGACCCGACTACGCGGGAAACGGCGTCATTCCGCGTTCGGCTCTCTTCACGCGGAGCGAGGAAGGCGACTTTTGGCGGGCGCATTAAGAGTAAGTGGGGAGGGCGGCTGTGGAAGGTTCCCATTCCCTGCACTGACCGCCTTCGCTATGAACCGCACGCTGCGGTGATGCCGGTTGGCGAGGCGGCGTCAGCCCAATGGCACTCACTTTGAGCGATTTTCAAATGGACGTTCAGTGCGACATAGCTGAATTCGTGAGAATTCAGCCGGCTTTGATGGTCGTCTGAAGTCTGACGACTTCAGCTACACCCCAACGTGAGTGCCATTGGGCGTCAGCTCCCCGGCTCTTTGAACGAAGGGCTTACGCCCAAGAACCAGGGGGCTGACGCCGCCCCGCTCAGATATCTCAGTACAGACAGCGCGAGGTATTTCTGACTCTCAACCTTCAACCCTCGACCCTCAACCTTCACGCGAGACACCACTCATGACGGAACGGATTCTGAGCATCTCTGGTTTGCGAGGCATCGTGGGCGATGGCCTTGATCCTGAATATGTCGCGCGGTTCTCGGCGTCTCTCGGGACGATGCTCAACGGCGGAACGGTCGTGCTGTCGCGCGATGGGCGATCAACGGGTGAGATGCTGCGACACGCGGTTGTCTCGGGGCTGATGGCCAGCGGCTGCAAGGTTCTCGATTTGGGAATTGCCTCGACGCCGACGTGTGGAGTCATGGTGACGGCCCTCGGTGCGGCGGGCGGCTTACAACTGACGGCCAGTCACAATCCGATCGAATGGAACGGGCTGAAGCCGTTTTCGGCGCGAGGCTCGGTGCTCGACAAGGCCCTCGGTGAGCAACTGTTGGCGGTGCTGAATGGCTCGCCGCGCTATCGAACTTGGTCGGGACTCGGTTCGTTGGAAATGGTTGCCGATCCGAACAGCGAACATCAGCGGCGCGTCTTCAAGTTGGTCGATGTCGCGGCGATCAAGGCATGTCGGTTCAAGGTCGTACTCGACTGCAATCACGGTTCGGGATCGGTCCTCGGGCCGAGTCTGCTCCGCGATCTCGATTGTGAAGTGATCGTGATGGGCGAGGTGGCCGACGGTCAGTTCGAGCATCCCGCCGAGCCGTTGCGAGAGAACCTTACGTCGCTGATGTCAGCCGTGACGACGCACGGGGCCGATGTCGGTTTCGCGCAAGACCCCGATGCCGACCGGCTGGCCATCGTGGACAACACCGGTCGCTACATCGGCGAAGAACTGACGCTCGCGCTGTGTGCCGATCATGTCCTGTCGCACCGCAAAGGCCCGGTCGTCGTGAACGGTTCGACCAGCCGCGTCACCGCCGATCTCGCCGCGAAGCACGGTTGCGAGTTCCATCGGTCACACGTAGGCGAGGCCAACGTCGTCTCGATGATGCGCGCCGTGAAGGCGACGCTGGGAGGCGAAGGGAACGGCGGCGTCATTGAACCGCAAGTCGGTGACGTGCGAGACAGCTTCGTCAGCATGGCTTACGTGTTGGATGGCCTCGCCCAGCGACGTTCCGCAGCGAGAAAGCAATCGCTCGCGGAATGGGTCGATACGCTGCCGCCCTACACGATCGTCAAAGACAAGCTGCACTGCCCGCGTGAACGAGTGGACCTCGCCTGCGCCGCGCTGCGAGCCACCTTCCAATCGGCCACCGCGACGGAAGGAGACGGCCTGCGTCTCGACTGGCCCGACCGCTGGGTCCAAGTTCGAGCGAGCAATACGGAGCCGATCATCCGCGTCATCGCCGAAGCTCCCGATGAATCGCTGGCAAAGTCGCTCTGCGCCGAAGCGGTCGAACTGGCGAAACGCGCCGTTGCGTGAAGGATCGGCCCACACCAACCCGCAGCGTGAGCGAGGACGAACACAGGGCAGGCTTGCGACACATCTTCGGATCGAACGACTTCGCCCTCGCTCACGCTGCGGGTTGGTGTTGGGAACGGTCCCTCGCCCTTGTTTGAGTCGGTCGGGGGAAATACCGTACCGCCCCCTTTGAGGCAGGAATTTGGGCCGAATGCTTCGTGCCACCTGCCGCATTGTTAGACTTGCCGCCACTCGAATTGAGTCGGACGGTTGGGTGGCCGGGGCTGGACTGAGGCTTTGCGAAGAAAGCCCGGGGGGTTCGCGAAGACGCTCCAACCCCGGCCACCCACGATCTGCCCACAAATTAAGTCCAGACAAAGCACTAGCCGAACTGAATCACCCGCCGAACCGTCTTCACCAAAGCCCGCATCATGACCACGACCTCCGCCACGTTCCCTTCCGCCACACTTGAGCATCAAGCGACATTCCCTGCGAGCGAACAAGGGCTGTCTCAAGCCGCCGCTTCGTCTCCAGTGACTGACTCGCACAACGGCAAGCTCTTCATTGAGACCGTCGGCTGCCAGATGAACATGCTGGACAGTGAACTTGTCGTCGGGGCGTTGCGCAAGCAGGGCTACTCGCTGACGGATGACCCGCGCGAGGCGGATACGATCCTCTTCAACACGTGCAGCGTGCGCGAACATGCCGAGCACAAGATTTACTCGGCGCTGGGGCGGCTCAAGTTCAGCAAGCAGGCTCGCCCGAATCAGGTGATCGGCGTGTTGGGCTGCATGGCGCAGAAGGATCAGGAGCTGGTCTTTCAGCGAGCACCGCATGTCGATCTGGTCGTCGGAACGGGACAGCTTGCCGAGGTTCCGAAATTGATCGACGCCGCACGCTCACGGCGTGAGCGATCGTTGGCGGTGAGTCTCGACCGCAAGGAAGCGGGCCGCGCGGCGGTCAGTGACAGCTTCCAAAGTTACGACCCGCTGCGCGAACCGGCGATGAGACCGACGCCGCATCAAGCCTTCGTCCGGATCGTCATCGGCTGCGACAAGTTCTGCACCTACTGCGTTGTCCCGATGACGCGCGGTCCCGAACAGAGCCGTCCGCCGCGAGACATCCTGCATGAAGTGAAGGTCCTCGCCGAGCAGGGCGTCAAAGAAGTGACGCTGCTTGGTCAGACGGTCAACAGTTACAAGCACACTCAGGATGGACGGCTCTTCCGGCTGTCCGACTTGCTCGAACACATTCACGATGTGGACGGCATCCTGCGATTGAAGTTCGTCACCAACTTCCCGAAGGACATGTCGGACGATCTGTTGCGCGCCGTGCGCGATCTCCCGAAGTGTGCGCAGTACCTGCACGTTCCGGCGCAGTCGGGTTGCAACGAGATGCTCAAGCGGATGAAGCGCGGTTACACGGTCGAAGACTATCGCGAGATGTTCGGCCGCATCCGTTCGACGCTCCCCAAGGCAGCCGTATCAAGCGACTTCATCGTCGGCTTCTGCGGCGAGACGGAAGAGGCTCATCGGAAGAGTCTCGACCTGATCCGCGAGTGCCGGTTCAAGAACAGCTTCATCTTCAAATACAGCCCGCGTCCGGGAACGAAGGCGTTTGAACTCCACGCCGACGACATTCCTGAAGAGGTGAAGAAGCAACGCAACGCCGAGATGCTTGCGTTGCAAAACCAGATCAGCGCGGAAGACAACGCCGCGTTCATCGGTGAGGACGTGGAAGTCCTCGTCGAAGGACTGAGTAAGACCGAGATCAAACGAGGCGACACGTCTGCGTCCACCGGCCCGATTCAACTGACCGGCCGCACGTCGTGCGATCGCATCGTCGTCTTCAACGGCAACCCTCGGCTGGCCGGTTCGCTGGCGACAGTCCAGATCGACGACGTGACTCCGACCACCATGCTCGGCCAGATCGTGACGCGCGAGGTTCAGCACGGTTCTTCGCTGCTGCTGCCGATCCTGGCGTGACGCCGCTCGTAGGATGGGCACTCTTGCCCGTCCGGTTTTCACTGGTAAGCAGGACGGGCAAGAGTGCCCATCCTACCGGCAGTCGGCTTCAGTTCTGAGCAGCGCGAGTCCGGAGGCGGCCGTTCTTTGGGCTGGCTGGGAACGGATGAATGAGCGGCTCGTGGTCCGTGTCGGTCGAGTTCGAGGACGGCGCGGAATCGGGCGTCGGGGCCACTTCTTCAACAGCCAGTGCGATCTTCATTCGTTTGTCTCGACGGCAGCACAACATCGCGGGGAGCAGGACCAGTTCGCCCAGCAGCGACGCCGCCATCTGAGCCGCCATCAACATGCCGAAGCGGGCGGTCGGTGTGAAACTCGACAGGCACAGCGCGAGCAGACCCAAGCTGGAGATGAGCGTGGAATCGAGCATCGGTTCGCCCGAGTGTTCGAGCGCGTGGATACTCGCCTCGCGCGACGAGCCGGTTCGGTCGAACGTTTGCTTGTACTGCACCAAGAAGTGGAACGTGCAATCGACCGAGATGCCAAGCGCGATGCTGCCGGTCATCATCATGCCGATATCGACGGGCATCCCGAGGAAGCCGACTCCCCCGAAGACGAGCCAGATCGGAATGATGTTCGGGACCATCGCGATCACACCCGCCGTGAATGATCGGAGCGACAGCAGCATCACAACGAAGATCGTCAGGCACGCGGCCGAAAAACTCTTCCAGAAGCCCTCGAAAATTTCGTGTTGAGCGTTCTTGAGCAGCGGAGCCATCCCGGTGAAATAGACCGGTTCCGTGGAGAGCGATTCGGCGAGGTCCGCGAGGACTTGCACCGAGGTCTGCTTCGTGTCGTGACGGACTCGGGCCGAGATGCGCCACATCCGTTGGCGGTCGGCCACCAGGCCATCTTCACCGCTGTAAGACTGAGCGAGACCAAGCACACGCGCGGTCGCGAGCGGACTGTCGGGCATCTCTTCCGGGAAGAACGACGCGAGCGACAGCGTGTGCCGAATGCCGGGATGAGCGGCAATCGTCGCTTCGATCTTGCGGACTCGTTGAAGCTGATCGAGGAACGCGAGCCGTTGTCCGTGGAAATCGACGACCGCTTCGATCGAATCGACATTGGTCAGCTCGTTCTCAACACGATGCAGATCGGCCAAGACCTTGCTGTTCCTCGGCAGGAACTCGGTCGGATTGATGTCGGGTCGAAGCCGCATCAGTCCAAAGCTGGTCACGAACAGCAGCAGCGCGGCACCGAAGAGAATCTTGCCGCGATGTCGCGCGATCCCTTCGCCCCATGCACGAAAATTGAATTGCAAGTTGCCGCACCGAGCCGCTCGACACGGGATCATGGTCAGCAGCGCGGGAGTCACTCCCAACCCAACGATCAGTGCGACCACCGAACCGGAAGCAGCGGCCCAACCGAACTGGCTCACCGGGCGGATGCTGCTGACGTTCAATGAGACCAGCCCGAGGAGTGTCGTGATGGTGGAGAGACAGCACGGCGCGAGTGACTCCAGAAACGCGAACGACAGCGGGTCCGCTTCGCCTCGATCACTGGCCGACGTGAAATAGCTGACCACATGCACAGCGATCGACAGCGTGAAGATCATGACCATGATCGACAGCGAGCCGAGGATGAAGTTCATCTCGCCGCCCAACGCCGCCATCACCGCTTGGTTGAGGAAGATGCCCCACAAGGTGACGCCGAGCATCGCCAGCGACAGCCCCATGTGACCGAACGAGTAGTACAACAGGCCCAAGCTGATCGCGCACGTAATCAGGAAGAACTGTTTGCTCGATTTGGAACTGCCGAGTCGATCCAACTCGGTCACGATGATCGGTGCGCCGGTCAGCGCGATCCGGTCAGCATCGAACCGACAGTACTTGAGGACGCGACGCACCTCTTCCGTCGTTTGAGCACGATCCTTCACGCCACTTTCGGACAGCGCGGCGACGACACCCACGAGACCGCCCGACGGAGCCTTCAGCAAGCCGTTGATGCGGCGTGACGCTTCGTCCTCGGCCACACCAAACTCGATCATCCGCTCCATCATGCGGGCGGGAGTCCAACAGCGGCGAATGCCGGACAAACGATCGAGACGACCGGCGAGAGACTCGACCATTTCCGCAGTCACCTCATCCGCCGGAAGGCCGACGACGATGACCTCTTCCGCGCCGAAGTCCTGCTTGAATTCCTCGTAGGCTTTTCGGACATCGGTGTTCTGCGGTAGCCACGTCTCGATGTCGTTGTTCGACTTGATGCTCTCGGCAAAAAACCACAACGGCCCAAACGAGAGGAAGACGATCCCCAGGACCAACCGGCTGTAGCTGCGATAGAAGTTCGAGATCATGGAAAGAATCTCGGCAAACGACCGCCAACCGATGACGCCAAACCGCAACGATCACACGGGTCGAGCCGGAGACCGACAGCCAAGGCGTTGGCGTAAACTTTTCGGCCTCGCACGCCGCCGTTCAGGTTCGCGAGCCGCTTCGAGAAGCGAGCGAACTCGCGAGCCAATCACGCACACCGGCAGAGGCTGCTCGTGTGCGGTGCTCATGCTCGTAGTCGGGGGCTCGGTCGTTCAGGCGGCATACGGCACCATAAAGTGAGATCTTTCCGAGCGGGGTGGCGTAACAGCCTGTTGAAAAAGGGAGGGCGAGGCTCCTGCCGAGCCGCATGTGTGTGGAATATCACTTGTTTCTTGCGGCTCGGCGGGAGCCTCGCCCTCCCAACAATCGTTTTTCAACAGGCTGCTAGCCCTCTCCCCACAAAGCTGGGGCGAGGGGACCACGGTCGCTGCGCGACGGTGGGCGAGGGCTGTGCCTTGTTCATCGAGCAGCCAGCGATCGGCGGCGTGACCGGGGGACTTGTCGGGGTCGATGACGATGGCTTCGGTGCAGCCTCGACCGGCGGCGAGCATTTGGTGGAGCGATTGGTAGTACGAGGTGTCGTCGCCGGGACGGATGGGATCGACGAGCATCTTCATGCGACCGCCACAGATCAGGCCATCATCCCAGCCGTAGTCATTGTCGAGCTGAAACGACATCAATTCGGTCGAGCCTTCGGCGAGCAGTGCCAGCGCGCGGCGTTTGACTTCGGCCTCAACGCAGCCGCCGCCGAGTGTCCCGACCTGCGAGCCATCGGCGAAGACGAGCATCGCCGCGCCCGCCTTTTGTGGCGTCGAACCGCGTGTTTCGACGAGCGCCGTGTAACAGACTGGCCGTCCGTCACGCAGGGCAGTGTCGAGTTCTTGAATCAGGGAGAGCATGGCGAGGGGTCACGAGGCGTGGGGTGGGGGCGAGGTGAAACGTGAAAGGTCCGGTGTGGCTGGGGGCTGCGCTTCGCCGCCTCCAGACGGAAGCGTGTTCCATTTCGTAAAGCCTGACGCGCAAGCGAAGGATCGGTTGCCGAGCGTCCTTCGCTTGCGCGTCAGGCTTCGATGGGACAATCACTTTCCGGAGGCATCCAAATCACCCGGCTTCCGCTTGGGGTGGAGGATGACTTGCAGCCCTTGGGACTTGGAGACGCGGACGTACTCGTTGATCCGCTCGGCATCCTTATCGAGGTGTCCGTCGGTGAATTTGGCGACGATGGCGAGGACGTTTTCGTTGACTTGTCTCGCACCGGCGGCTTTCTGCACTTCGGGGCGACCCGTGCGGCTACCGAGTTCGAGGATGCGAAACGGGCCGACGTATTCGTTGTTCGACGAGCCACCGCCCTGGTTCGAGAGCGGTGTGGGCGAGGCTCCACCCGTCCCGACGCGCGACAGCACGAACGTCACTTCGTCGTCCGGATTGACGCGCATCGAGTTGAACGTTCGGTTGTCGATCGGTAGCCAGAGGGCAACTTCATCCTTGCCGAGTTTGTCGTTCAAGTCCTTCGCGCCGGGAGTCTTCAAGTCCTGCGACAGGATCAGTTCGCCGCCTCGATAACTGCGGCTGGTGGCCTGACCGGCGACGTTCGGCTTTTGGTCCCATCTTGGCGCGACTTGATCGAGATTCCCGATGGAACTCGTCGGGATGTCCACGCGCACCAAGTGCGAATCGAGGATCACGTCGCCGATGTTGATCTGAACGCCCGCCTTGATGCCGATGAAGAACACCTTGGCCTCGCGCCCGGCCAGTCGTTCGAGATAGAGCCAGTTGCAGACGGCACCGGCCAAGCCGAGTCCGAGCGACAGGAGTAAACCTTGCACACCCTTCATGGTGAGTTCCTTGTTGTGGTTGGGGTTGATTCACCGCGTGGGCTGACGCACCAATGAGTGTCGTCTTTCGCTCCGCGAAAGAACGTCCCTTCGCAGAGCGAAAGGCGACAATTGTGACAGTTGTTTCTGCGCCGGTCCCTAGCCAACGTCGCTCGTCGCTCGGGGTGTTGCCCGCGCGGTGAAACGAGGCCAAGGCCTCGCTTGTCCTCGCTCACGCTTCGGGTTGGTGTACTCACTTCGCGTTGATCGTGGTGGACCAGATCACTCCCGTCAGCGAGCCGTCTCGTTCGCGTCGCAGTTGCACGTCGGCGATGGTGTCGCTGAGGCGGTACTTGAGACTGGCCGATTGAGTGCCGACGGTTCGCGTCAGGACCGCTTTCGTTCCGAAGGTTTCGTCGAAGTGTTGTACCCATCGCGCCAAGTCGTCGCGACCCTGGAAGACCAGCCACTGGCAACCGTCCGCGCCGCGCAGTTGGGTCACTCGCCGAGACTTCTGGGGAAGCGGGATGTCTCGGGTTGCCGAGGTCGTCGCGCGAGCCGTTTCCGGGCGGAAGGTGTAGATCGTCCATTGGCCGCGCGCGGTGGGGAACGCGAGACCCCAGCCGACGACGCGCTGAATCGGTTCGCCCTCGACACGATTTGCCGCGTCCACGAACCGCGTGGCAACGAATGACGGGAGCGGTTCATCACGGCGGTAAACGTTGCCGAGCGTCGAGTCCCACAGCACGGGGGGAGCGGATTCCAGTGCGTTGAGCCATTCGCGTTCGGCCTGTGTCGGTGGCACGGTGGGGAGCTGCGAGGAACCGATGATCGACTGAGCGGCCTTCGTCAGCACCTCGTCCAACCGGTCGCTGTCCCCTTGCAGCGGAGTTCGTTCGATCGACGTGGAGGCGTCGCCGAACTGCATCGCGATCGGCGTGCGGCTCCAGTCAAGATCGGCTCCCGCGAGTCCGGTTAAGTCGGGCGTGATCGACTCGGGATCGGTGCGCCACCACTCGATGAGCTGACTGCCAACCGACAGACTCACCACGGCGAAGAAGCCGATCACCAACAAGTCGATCGCGCGACGAGCCAGTCTGTTGGAAAGGCTCGATGATGGTGGTGAAGAGTTCATGAGCCGCGATTTGGAGTGAGGGGGAGCCGATGCACTCCAAAAATAGACGTGCATCAATACGGCCGTGTTGTTCCTACCTTCCAACTCCCACCGGTGACGGGGGGCAGGGGCAGAAGGACATGGGGGGGCAGACGCAGCGTTGGAGATTCGACGGGCGCGAGCAACCGAGCGAACCGAGTGATCCCATGAACTGTTGTAGGTCGCCGTAGCGTTGTCTCAGCGGGTCGATCTCGCTGTCGGGGGCACCGCATTGTTCGAGTTGGCAGATCCACGAGCGATACATCCCCGAAAACTGGGACGACATCGTGCAGGGGAGCCGGTCGATGCGGCTGAGCAGGGAATTCGCGATGGGACGACCGTTGCGATCCACGCGGGAGATCGCACTGAAATAGAGAGCCTCCGCATCCGACATACAGAGCCGACTGACGCGCGGATAGAACTCGGGCGCGTCGCCGGTGTAACGGAGGAACTCGTCGTCGTTATCGAGTGGATAGAGATCGGCTTGGCGAGGATTGGCTTGCAGCAGTTGCAGGTTCGTGTCGAGCAGTTGCTTGTTGGTGTCGATGGCCGGATCGAGCGCGGTCAGGTCAGAGTGTTCGATGTCCCACCAGGCGCGCGAGCGGGGGAAGTCGTTGTACGGGATGCCGAGCGAGCCGAACTGCCAGTGGTTGTCGAACAGATCCTGATTGATGTTGAAATGGAAGCGGCCCTGCGTGGCGGGCAATGCTCCGCGCAGCAGTGGCAACTGGCGCTCGATGTCGGCGTTGCCTTGGATCACGTTGTCGTCCATTTCGAGACGGCCTTGGACGTTGATGGCCGCGACGGCGGATGGGGCCGTCAGTTGTTGACCTCGCGCACAGGGGCAGAGCAGATCGGTCGTGGCATCCCACTCGTCGCTCACGTCGGGCAGGGGTGTTCCGGCGCGAGCGGCCAGTGAGGCGGAGGCGGGCCAGTAGGGAGGCGTCGCGTTGAACTCACCGGTGCGTGCGGTGAGCGTCCTCCAACCGGCATACCGCGCGTTGGTCTGCGTCCTGATCTTCCACGCTCCCGCGACACCGAAGTCGATCATCAGCGCCATCATCATCACGAGCAGCGGCAGCGAGAGCACGAATTCGAGCGGCGCGAGGCCGCGACGCGGATGGGGAATGACTGCGGGGATTGTTTGAAAGCGTGTCATGGTTTGTCGTCGTGGGGTGGACTTCTGCTTCACTCCGCATGGACCTCGATCTCAATGTCCGCTGAGGATGTGGAAATCTTGTGGTGAAACGCCCTGTAACGGGGGCGCGCGATAACTTTGCAAGCCGCCGTCCAGTGAGTTGCCGGGATGTTGCGAGACGATGGTCGGGACTGCGGCTGCCGTGGCCGGGACCAGTTTGGCGGTCCAGTGTTGGTTGAAGAGATCCCATCGGCCGACCTTCTCCCAGCGGGCGTCGAACGAGAACGTGTTCCGGTCATCGATGTAGCGGGCGACGGCGTCCGGGTCGGTGTTGGCTCGGGTGAACAGGTTCCACGAGCCGGGTGAGTTGTCGTAGTGGATCAGGCAACACATTCCGGCCGTTCCGTCGGACAGAGTGCAGGGAATCATGTCCGCCCACTGGCAGCATTGAAATTTGGCGCGTGGCAGGAAGATCGTCGCTTGAGCAAACGTGGTGGCATAAGCCTCGGCGTCTCGATCAAGCGGGTTGCGGAACAGGCCGGGGAACATCGTCTGCTGGTGCGGCCAATAGACCGACGACACGAAATTGAAATTCTTTTCGAGCGTCGTCTGATTGAGTGGCAGCGGTGGTTCGCACGGCCCACCGGGGAAACGCGGATTGGTCGGATCAGTAATGCGGACGCAGCCATCGGGGAACGTCGGCGGGTCTCGCAGCACGAACGGCAGGTTGGTGTGCGGGTACTCTTCGTTCAGCAGTTGGTTGAGGTTGGCACAGGTGAAGATGCGCCACAGGTTGATGAAGTTCGACATCTTGGCGGAAGTCGCACCGAAGCGTGTCGGACGCGAACCGCTGTTGAAGCTGCCGGCAACATCGGACTCACCACCGAGGCCGCCCGAGGCTGTGTCGGGCCACTCGAAGTAGGGACTCATCCAGTGACGAATCCAGTCTTCGAGATAGTGAAAGGCGAGCTGTCGGCGTTGCGTCTGGCTGATGCACTCGTAGCACGAGACGCAGGTGTTGCAGTCGATGACGAGTGTGCTGTCGATCTGCGGGAGATCGTTCGCGTAGCGTGAGGGATCGATGGCGGGAAGAGTGCGAATGATCGGGTCGGATTCATCGAGTTGCCCGACGACCGCGACGCTCGTGGACCAGAGCAGACCTCGCAGCTTCTCGTTGCGATGCTGCGACTCGGATCGCGTTCCATAGCGGATCGAAATTTCGTCGGTGGCGATGCTCGACATGTGCGGCACCGATTGCAGCACGGCTCGCTGAAAACGGGGGATGAATCCGCCGAGTGACGTGTCAGAACTTCCCTCGTAGGTCGTCGCGTCCGGTCCCGCGAGGATGTACTCGAACAACGGCAACGTGACGCGCGCTTGGTGGTAGGTCATCTCGCCAAAGTTGCGGACCATTTCGCGTTCGATCGGCACCTTCGCGACGATCGACTCGCCCATCAGCTTGAACTTCTGAGACAGCATAGGGCCCCCGGTTCCGCTGGCAAACAGGTTTCCAGCGGCCTCCCAAGCGTCAAGGATTTCGGGGACGAACTGCTCCGATTTGCGATCGCGTCCCTCGCGCATGTAGGCGACGAGGGCGAAGGTCTCGCACAACATGTGGTTGCTAAACGCGAGGGCATTCATTCCACGCGCCAGCACGGTCGTTCCTGAATAGGCTGACGCATCGGCCGCGTTCTGCATCCGCAACTTGTCGTCGATCTGCCGCCCGACGTTCACGATCTGCACGAGCAGGATCGTGAACATGAAGATCGCAAACACCGACAGCGGCGCGATGGCTCCGCGCTGATCGCGATGGATGCGGGCGAGGAAGGGTTGAGGGTTGAGGGTTGAGGGTTGAAGGGCTGAGAGGAAACGATGACAGCGCGTGTGCTGTTGGGGCGACAGCGGCTCGACGCGACCAGACACGCGATCCGCGTTCGTCGGCAATGTTGCCGCGCTGTCGCTGGTCTGCGTCGGTCGTGTTCGCGAACTCATCATCGCCGCCCTCAGTCTGGTCTTCTCGGTCTGTCTTGATCCGCCCGCCAAAAGTAGCCTTCATCGCTCCGCGTGAAGTCAGCCGAGTCACCAGCGACCCGGAGA
>JAYTQJ010000729.1:0-6311 GCA_043746775.1 Schlesneria sp. | reverse complement strand
TTACGACTTCTGCTACAAAAAAACCTTAACGGCGTTGTCCGTTGGGGCGGAAACCAAACAGCGCCACTCGTCCTCGCTCACGCTGCGGGTTGGTGTTCGTCTACTTCGAATAGCCCGACACGTTGCGGCATTGAGGCAACGCGGATCGGACTTCCGTCGGTGAGACTTTGGCGGGGACCACGAGCGTGTCCAACGACGCGAGCGACTCCAACGACGCGAGTCCTTTGGCGGTCACGCGCGTGCGACCGAGCGCGAGAGAATTCAAATCTGTCAGACTGCGCAGCGGCTTCAGCCCGGCATCCGTGAGGTCCGTCTCATTCAGGGACAACGAGGTCACGTTCGGGAAGGCCCGCGCGACATGAACCAACCCGGCATCGTCGAGCAAGGACTTGTTCAACGAAATTTGCGTCACCGTCCGCAACGGCATCATCCCTTTGAATCCGGCTCCCGTGATCTTGGTTCCGTCCAAGTTCAATGACTTCAAATCCAGACTTGCGGTCAGGTGGCGGAGCGCCGCCTCGGGCAGCGTCGAGTCGTTGATGCCGAGCGATTCGACTCGCGACTCGGCACACAACGCTTTGAACTTGGCCTCGTCGAACGCGACTTCGTGAAACGTGAGCGATTGAAGTGAGGCGATCTCCCCGATCCGCGTCGCGCCCGCCACGCTCAGTCGCACGCTCCGCAGGTTGAGTCGCTTCAACGGAAGCGACTCGGGGAAAGCGCGGAAGCCTTCGCCCGTGAGTGACTCGTCAGCCAAACTCAGTTCGCCGAGATGCTCCAACTTGGCGAAGGCCGCTAAGTCCCAATCCTTCAGGTTGAGGTTTTCCGCTCGCAACTGCGTGAGCTGCGACGTTTCCAAAAACTCGATCCCGCGCGCGGTCACGCGCGTCCGGCTGATCCCCAAAAAATCGAGCGACGGGAACGTGGCCATCCGTTCCAAAGCCACATCGGACACAGTCGAGTCGGAGAGATCCAGCGTCCTCAAGTGCGGTGCTTTCGGCAGCGCCGCGACGGTCGCATCGCTGGCACCCGCGTTGACGAGCGACAGTTGAGTCAGCGTTTCTGCGGACTGGAATTCCTTCCAGAACTCCGCCGGGAACTCGACGCCGTGCGAGTGCAAGCTTTCGAGTCGTGCGAGCCGGGCGATCTTCAAAAAGTCTTCGGTTGGAATCGTGTCGCGACCCACGAACTTGGAATTCAGGCTGACCAGTGTGATTGCGAACGGCGTGTCGGGAAGCACGGTCGCCCGCGACACAAACGTCAATTTGTCCTGCCCCACTGTCTTGATGCCGACTTGAGCGCGCGCGTTCAGCAGCTTCGGGACCAACTCGCGATCCAGCTCACCGGTAAACGGAGCCGCCGGTTTTCCTTTCGACTTCGACGTCCCAGACGAAAGGCCGAAGCCCTTCAACACCAGCGTCCCATCGCGAAGCGAGCGCGTCCGCAATTGAAGTTCGACCGCCTCGGGATACTGCTTCTTGATCGACTCCATCCGCTGATTGGTCTTCGTGCGCAACAAGCCTTTCAATTCGGGAGCGACCGTGGTGTACCAGTCGTTCGCCCGTAGCAGCAGTTGCTGTTTCTCGAGTCCCGTCTCGGGCTGCGCGAGATTCCACCATGCATCGGCCAACGCGAGCTGTTCATCCGGCATGGCTCGCTGCTCCACATCCTGGCGCGCGACGGCCGTCAACTTCGTGGCCGTGCCGTGCGCCAGCAGCGGCAGTCCTTTGTCCCAGTCGCCCGCTGTTAAACAGAGATAACGACCGTAACTGGTATTGGCCGCTTCATCCTCGGGCGACTTCACCAGCGTCACCTTGGCCCTCGCAACGGCCGCCCATTGCGGTTGAAGCAGCTTCAATTCGGCGTGACGAGTCTGGAACGGCTTCCGCTGCGCGGCATCCTTCAGCTTGCCCGCCGAGACCAACAGCAGCGGCACCAGTTTTGTTGTGACTTCAAACTGCTCTTCACGCGCCGCCGATTCGATCGCCTTTTGAATCAACTCGCAAAACTCGATTTGCTCGGTCGTGTCTCGCGTTCCCTTCGCATTGGCCAGCAGAGCCGCCGTCTTCAACTCCGTCCCGTTGACTTCGTACTGCGTTGCCAGCGAGTCGATCACATTGAAGGCGAACTTGTTGGCATCCGCCTCAGTCGCCAAGACCCGAGCCGCGTCCAACAGCGCGTACCGCGCAGTGGCATCCTCGTCGGTGTTCACCGTGTGATTCCACAGCTTCCCGGCCAAGTCCGCCTTCTCGGCCGGTTTCTTCGCTGCGGCGAACTCGGTTTGAAAGATCTCGCGAATTTGCTTCTCCGCCGCGCGCAGTGCCTCCGCCTTGGGAACGGGGAGCCGAGGCGGATCATCGCTCTGCCCCAGCACCACGCCGACAAACGCCAGACTTAAGGCGAGCGGCAAGAAAAAGCGTACCCATCGAAGCCTGACGCGCAAGCGAAGAATGCTAGACATCCCAGGCTTCGCTTGCGCGTCAGGCTTCAATTGTCGGTATGACAACTTCTGTCGCTCGCCCAACCACGCGGCCACGCTAGGCAGCGTCAGACAGACTCGACTTCGTGCGACACGGTTCGTTGCAACGAAAAACAGGTGCATGGCAGATCGCTCGCATGAATTGAGGAAAGGCAGCGAAGTGAACCGGACATCCGGACACCTTCTTCAACAGACCGTTGCCATCCAAGGAACGGGGGCGCAATAACTTCCCGAGTTCCCTTCTTGTTCCCTCCCTTCGGCGGGGAGGGTTAGGGAGGGGGGAGGAGTCGCAAATCGACTTGACCATCCTCCCCCCTCCCCAGACCTCCCCGCCGAGGGGAGGGAGTAAAGGCCAGGAATTCGGGAAGTTATTGCGCCCCCCGTTCCCAAGGGCTGTTTCAAACCATCGGACGCCAAAGTTCGCAACAGAGTTCCCTCTGAGCGGACTCACTCCACCAAGCTGGCCCAAGAACGGTCGCAGTTTATCAATCCATCACCCGTCGCTCCATTTTCATCGCATCGCCCCAATGGGGAATCACGCCACTCTTCCCCGTGTCCGCCCGTGTTCCCCGTGGTTCTTTCATTTTCAGCGAGCAGTAACCACGGGGGGCACGGGTGAACACGGGGAAAACTGGCTGCGTGCGATTCAAAGGCTCGACGTTTCCGATTCGTCTCAACATCTCAAATCGAGGCAGCATGTGAAGGAACGAAGCGTGAGTGGTACGAAGCGACTCCGCGTGGGACGACATCAGCGAGCCGAGTCGATAGCGTGACCGACCGAAGCACCGCTGGAAGCGAGCGGCTGCTCGTGTTCGATCACTGGCGAGTTGAGGGAAGTCATCATGGTGCGAGTGTGTCATGTCAGTTGCCTGCTGGCGGCTTGGGTGCTGCATGGTTTCATCGGTCTCGCGCGGGGAGATGACTGGCCCGCGTGGCGTGGCCCGGCCGCGAACGGTGTTTCGCGCGAAGTCGATCTGCCGCTGACGTGGTCGCCCGAGGAACACGTTCGCTGGAAGATCGCGCTGCCGGGACCTGGCAACTCGACGCCGATCATTCTGGGCGACCGCATCTTTCTCACGCAGGCGACCGACAAGGGAAAGCAACGATCGCTGATCTGCTTCAACCGCAAAGATGGATCACAGGTCTGGCAGAAGTCGGTCGAGTTCACCGAGACGGAACCGACTCACAACACGAATCCGTTTTGCTCGGCCTCACCCGTGACCGATGGCGAGCGGATCGTCGTCTCACACGGTTCGGCCGGTCTGGTTTGCTATGACCTCGAAGGCGAAGAGCAATGGCGGCGCGACCTCGGGCCGTGTCATCACATCTGGGGCAACGCGGCGTCACCGGTGATTCATGGCGATCTGGTGTACCTCAACTTCGGTCCCGGCGAGCGGACGTTTTTGCTGGCCGTGGATAAGCGAACTGGTAAGGACGCCTGGCAGGCCGATGAACCGGGAGGCAAGCTCGGCGACAAAGGCCAACCCGAATGGATCGGCTCGTGGAGTACGCCCGTCGTTGCGAAGATCGGCGCGCGCGACGAGGTGATTCTCAGTTGGCCCGGCGTCGTGAAGTCGTACCACCCGCAGACAGGCGCGGTGCTGTGGACGTGTGCCGGACTCTCGAAAGACAAGGCGACCGACAGCCTCGTCTACACGACGCCACTCGTCACGCCGGACGTTGTTGTCGCGATGGGCGGCTTCCAAAACGCTTGGCTTGGTCTGCGGCCACTCGGTCCCGACGGTGCGAACGCGGCGGGAGATATCACCGCCTCGCACCGACTGTGGCGGCATCCGAGTGCCCCGCAACGGATCGGTTCGGGCGTGATCGTCGGCGATCACGTCTACATGGTGAACGAGCCGGGCACCGCTCAGTGCATCGAATGGAAGACCGGCAAGATTCTGTGGACCGAGCGTGCGACATCCACGACGTGGGCCAACCTCGTCCTGTCCGAAGGCCACCTCTACACAACCAGCCTCGACGGTGAGACGGTCGTCTTCGCCGCCCAGCCCAACAAGCTGGAGGTTCTCGCGCGAAACAAGATCCCCGAACGAACCCTCGCGTCACTCGCACCCGCTCACGGGGCAATCTACCTCCGCACGTACAACCATCTCTGGTGCCTCGCGAAGTCGACGGAGTAGACGTAGGACAACAAACGTAGGGTCAGCGTCTCGCTTGCCCGTGATTGCAGCGATACGTCGCGCGGCCAAGAGTGAGGCCAGTGTCTCGTTTAACCGCGTGGGCAACGCCCTGCGGCGAGTGTTGCAGGCAGTGAGTTTTGAGGAACGATCATGGCACGATCTGGGCGAAATCCATGTGGTCGCGGGTTCCTCGATACCAGTCGAGCGATGATGCGGCTTGCGGGAGTTCGGTGATGTCGGGTTCGTAGGGGTAAAACTCACCTTGGCGATAGACCACGATTTCGTTCGAGTTCGGGTTGAGCAGTGCCAGTTGGCTCCAGCCATTTCGCAAAATTTTTCCGACGAGCGGATCGCGATCCATGATTTGGCGGATGCCGTCGGGCGTGGTCTCGATGATGAACAGCAGTCGCACCGGCTCGTGAATTTCGACGCCCTGCCACGGCAAGCCGGGACGCAGGTCACTCGACGCGCCATCCATCACGCCCAGCAGCGAGGTCACGTTGTGCGGCAGCTTGGTGCCGCACCCGTAGCCTTCGTTGTCGACGAAGGAGAAGTAGTACTCCAGGCTGATTCCTCCGCAGACAGGAATCACCGCGCCCAGCAACGCGGCCAGACTCGAGTTATGCGGATCTTGCGCGGCGTCGTAGGAAACCAGGAATGCCCGCCGGTCCAGGAAGAGCCCGCGGGTGGTGGACCGCCGGCCGACAATGCACACCGCGTTCGTGCAATGGCCGTACTCGGGCCGCGGTTCTGCCAGGTGCTCGGCGCGCTCCTGCACATGTTGCAGGCCGGCGGCCGCCGTGATGCCCCAGGCCGCGGCCTCGAACCGGCGGGCGCGTTCATGCGCGCTCAGCGCCCTGGCGCGGTCCAGCGCCGCGCGCACGCGAGTCAAATCCGGCGCGTGGGTTGACGGCACTGTCTCCACGTCGAAGAGATCCACATCGTCATTGCAGGTGTCGTGATACCCGCCGACAAACCAGGTGTCATCCGGGATCAAAATGCCGCGCTCACGGAGTTGAGCCCTGACATCCGGATGATTGGCCATCGCCGCCAGCAGCCGCCCGTTCGGACCACCCCGGCGTCCTCCGCAAGCGCCGCAATCGTGCGCCGATTCGTGCGGGTTGTTCAGGCTGGTGGACCCATGCCCCAACACCACCACCAGGCGGGCGAGGCCGCTCCGCAAGCCGGCCGTTCCCAGTACGGCTGCCACTCGTTCCACTCGTTCGTCGATCTCAAACCCCTGGAGCAAGCCAGCGCTGGCGCCGTGCAGGGTGCTGTGTTCCCGCATGAAGGCCAGTTCGGTTCGGGGTTGCGGGACCACCGCGTCGTTCAGCCACTTTACCAGCCGCCCATAGCGCAGCGGATTCAGCACGCGGCCCGCCAGCGGAAAAATGGTGAACAGACCCAGGCCCGCCGAACCCAGCCAGCCGCGCACCATGGTCCGTGAAGAGTTGAACCAGTTATGAGAGTTGCGGGCCAGGAGTTTGCGCAGCGCCTGGCGGCGGCCGTAGGACTCCTGATCGCTGTGCACAGCGCGCTCGGTAACCGCATGGCGCGGCTTGACCACCACCGGGCACAACGCCGCGCCATGGGCATCGTCGATGCCGGTATAGTTCATCGCCACCGCGAAAAATCCCGCCGATCCCAGCGTCTCGATAGCGGGATCGGTCTCTTCCAAATGCCGCCTGATC
>JAYTQJ010000728.1:0-2881 GCA_043746775.1 Schlesneria sp. | reverse complement strand
GTCACGACTTTGCGTGGCCGTGTTTTTGCTGCGATCAAATCACGGCCACGCAAAGCCGTGACCGTGGCACCCTGAAAACAGGCTGTTTCTTTCCGGATAGCCTCTGGGTGATTGAGTGACCGATCCATCAAAGGCTGACGAGTCATGGTGATCATTGTTTGTCCCCAGTGTCGGTATGGCTTTCAGGGGGACGATGCCCGCGATGAACAAGCGTGTCCGCGCGGGGAGTGTGGCCATCGGTGGGAGGCGTTGACTCAGACAATTCGCGCTGTGCATGGGATCGAGCGGCGGCGGGCGGTGTTTGAGGTGGCGGTCGTGGCGGGCGGGAGTCCGTTGAAGGTCGAGTTAGCCGCGTCACCGTCGGTCATCGGGCGTGAATCGGGTTGTGAGGTACTGCTCGACAATCTGAGTGTGTCTCGCCGTCATGCCGAGATCACGACGCTCGAGGGGGCCGCGTGGGTGCAAGACTTGGGAAGTTCGTGCGGGACGGCGGTCAACGGGACGTTCATTGAAGGTCGCGTGGCACTCGGTCCCGGTGATCAACTCATGCTGGGCGGGACAACGCTGCGGTTTGATGTCCGTTTCGAGGCGGTCGAGGCGGCGCAGCCGGTGGCTGATGACGCGAAGTTGCTGCGTCGCGGTGAGCGGTCAGAGGTTTTGTTTCGTGGTCAGACGGCGCAGGCCATCGTGCTGGATGCGGCTCGCATCACGTTCGGTCGCGCGACGGATCGCGATGTCGTGCTGACGGGGCCGCTGATCTCGGCGCGTCACGCAGTGCTGGAGCGAGCAGCGGATGGGCACTATCTCAGCGATGCTCAAAGTGCCCACGGGACGTATGTGAATGGCAAGCCGATCATCCGCGCGAAGCTCGTCTCGGGCGATCGCGTCCAGATCGGGCCGTACCTGTTTCGGTACGAGGGCAACCGCCTCGTGCGGTCGGAGCGGGCGTCGGCCATCGCGGTGTCAGCCTGTGCGCTATCAAAGCAGGCGGGACCGACGACGTTGCTCGACCGACTGACCTTCACGCTTCAGCCCGGCGAGTTTGTCGGGCTGATCGGGCCGAGCGGGGCGGGGAAGACGACGCTGCTCGATGCGCTGAACGGCCTGCGTCCGGCGACTTCGGGCGATGTGCTACTCAACGACGATTCGCTGTACGAGGAATATGCGAGGCTGAAGCAGAACATCGGCTACGTCCCGCAGGACGACATCATTCACCGCGACCTGACGATTCATCAGGCGCTGACGTACGCGGCGCGATTGCGGTTGCCGCCCGATATGAATGCCGACGAGCTGAACCATGTCATCGACGACACGCTCGAAGCCCTCGATCTGACTCATCGCCGCCAGGTGAAGATCGGGATGCTCAGCGGAGGCCAGCGCAAACGAGTCAGCGTCGGCGTCGAGTTGCTCAGCCGGCCCGGCGTGATCTTTCTCGATGAGCCAACGTCGGGACTCGATCCCGGCACCGAGTCGAAGCTGATGAAGCTGTTCCGGCGACTGGCCGACCAGGGACGCACGGTCGTCTGCACGACACACGTCATGGAAAACATCGACCTCTTCCACAAGATCGTGGTTCTAGCGCCGGGTGGTCGGCTGGCTTACTTCGGACGGCCGCAGGAGGCCAAAGCGTTCTTCGGCATCGACAAGTTCTGTGATCTTTACGACCGCATGGAGGAGCAAACGCCCGAGGGCTGGCAAACGCAGTACCGCCAGTCGAAGCAGTTCGCGGAACATGTCGCTCCGGTAGAGGAGGCTCTCTTGGGCGGGGAGCCGTTTGCTGCTTCTGAGCGGGGCGGCGTCAGCCCCCTGGCTCTTGGGCGTCAGCCCGTTCATCGTGCGAGTGAAGAACCAGGGGCCTTACGGCACCCCGCTCAGAAGAACAAATCATTGGGCGTCGTGTTCAGTCTGCGTCAGTGTGCGACGTTGATCGGCCGTCTCGCACGGTTGCAGTGGGCGGATCGGACGACGCTGGGCGTGATGCTGGCACAGCCGCTCGTCATCACGGCGCTGATCTGCTCCGTCTGTCGCGAGCTACCGACGATCGACTTCTTGCTCGTGGTCTCGGCGCTGTGGTTCGGATGCAGCGGCGCGGCTCAGCAGATCGTGAAGGAACGCGCGATCTATCGCCGCGAGCGAATGGTCAACCTGCGGTTGGATGCGTATCTGTTCAGCAAACTCCTCCCGCTGATGCTGCTGACCGGCGTGCAAGTGGTCTTCATGTTGGCCACCGTCTGGCTGATGGAGGACGCGCAGGGATCGTGGTCGGGCCGGTTGCTAGCGATGTTGCTGGCGGCATGGAACGGCGTCGGCATCGGGCTGCTGATCTCAGCCGTGGCAACGAATGGCGACAAGGCGATGTCGGTCGTGCCGCTGACTCTCATTCCACAGATCGTGTTGGGTGGAGTCCTCGTCGCGATCCCGGACATGAACACCGGGACGAAGCTCGTGTCGCTCGCCGCTTCATCGCGCTGGGCGACCCAGGCGTGCGAGGTCTCGATGTTTGAGGGCAAAACGATCAACACCGACCTCATGAAGGAAGCCAATCTCCGTCCGTTGTGGAACCTGTACCCGAACGATCCGCTGAACACGGCCGAGGGCCGCGTCAAGTTCTTGCAGAAGCACAACGACAAGCCGGTCGAGAGAAGCCGCCAGTATTGGGAGTCGCTGGCCGTGATGGCCGCGTTCTTGATCGCGCTCGCGCTGGCCACCACAATCGCCTTGAGGATGCAGGACACGTTGTGAGAGGTTGTAGTGTCGGCCAACTTTGTATTGCTCCCCTTGCGTCGTTTAACCGCGTGGGCACCGCCCCGCGCGTCAAGCGATGTTCGAGTCGGGTCCCCCTCACCGCGCGGGGCGGTGCCCACGCGGTTAACCGAGGTCA
>JAYTQJ010000727.1:0-2881 GCA_043746775.1 Schlesneria sp. | reverse complement strand
AGCCTGACGCGCAAGCGAAGAACGAGACCTCCTTCGCTTGCGCGTCAGGCTTCTATGAGTTCAGACTTCCGTGAGTTCAGACTTCCGTCAGACGGCGGCGAAGGCCACGACTTGCGAGTGACTGCTCGCTGCCAAGGGACTGCGATGCAAATTAACTCAGATTACTCAGGCGTTCCTCTTCCCAATCGCAAGCAGGGGCGAGCGGTGTCGGGTGCCTCATCGGCATCGCGAGCCTCATCGGGAAAGTCGTCGGAATCGACAGAACGCGCCGAGTCCGATC
Organism: Schlesneria sp.; assembly: GCA_043746775.1. Taxonomy (GTDB): domain Bacteria; phylum Planctomycetota; class Planctomycetia; order Planctomycetales; family Planctomycetaceae; genus Schlesneria. The sequence goes on along the minus strand of JAYTQJ010000727.1, from coordinate 2,601 downwards.
CGTACTTGTCTGCCTTGCACGACATTCCCGAGGTCCGTGCGGATGTCGTTGAAGAAGTCCGTCAGCGTCTGAATCGTGGTGACTTCCTCTCGCGCGAGGCTGCAGAACAGACTGCCGAAGCGATCCTGTCCGATCTCGCCAGCTTCATCGGCCAGTGACGAGTTTTGGCTCTCCGCCATTTGTGTTGGATGCTTGAGTGAGCGGCACGGCGCTAGCCGCCGGTGTAGATGAAATCGACCGGCGGCTAGCGCCATGCCGCTCACGGGACACCATTTTCAACAGGAATGGAGGAGATCCCGATTTTCCCAATCGCGGTGGGTTCATGTCCAAGGTTGATCGTTCTGCTCGCTTCACCGCTGATGAACTTCGATCACAGTTTTGGCTGCGATGCCTGCTCGTGCCGCTGACGTTGGTCTCGGCACTGATTGGCGGGTTGATCTGGTTTCTTCCCGTCGATGTCATTCAAGACTGGGCCTACCAACTTGCCCCTCCCGATGACACGCGCCGGTTGGAGGCGATCAGTCACGCCGAATTCCTGTGTTGGCTGCTCAGAGTCGTCATGCCGTTGCTGCTGCTAGCCGCGTGCCGCGGTTGGTACGACTTCGCCAATACCGCAACGTGGTTGAGCGATGCAGTTGCCGGGATGCTCGCCGTGACGCGCGGGACGGCCGATGGGGCGCGGGGCAGTCGGTGGCGAACCGTCCTCATCCGCGTGGTCCTTGTCGCGTGGTGTGGTCTCGCGGTGTTTCACTTCGCCGACGCACTGAGACAGCGCGTGCGTGATTGGCCTTACTATCGGTTCCGTTCGGGCGAGCGCGTGTTGCCTAACATCAGCGACTCGAACGTGGACGTGATTCGCTATCTCCAACAGGCGACACCCGCCAACGCGCGCGTCCTTGTCGTCAGCGATCAGAAGCTTTTCTTCCTGTCGTACTACCTGTTGCCGAGGCGGCTCTATCACAAGATGCACCCCGACAGCGAGCACGTCATCCCGAAAGAGAATCTGCAACGTCGGCTCGCCACTTACCGGTTGGAAGACCTGGATGAAGCGTTGCTCCAACGGATCGCTCCCGACTACATCTTGGAATACTTTGAGCACCCCGATGAGTTTGATCGTGCGGAGTTACAGGACGATCCCGCCTGGATCGCCTTTCAGCGACGAATGCACGGCAACCCGTCGCACGTTCCCAAGTTCCTCGTTCGATTGCGTCGAGTCACGGCGGGAGGTCAACCATGAGCGGACTCTTCCTGCTGGTGTTCGGATTACTGGGCCAATGGCTGCTCGGCGTGGCCGTGGCGCATCTATTGTTGCGATCGCGCTGTCGTGCCGAACGGGCGGGCGCATCAATCAGTGTCGTCTTTCGCTCCGCGAAAGAACGCCTTTTCGCGGAGCGAAAGGCGACAAACGCAACAGTTGTTTCTGCGCCGGTCCTGAGCGACTCCACTGAAGAACCACCGTGGGCGGAACTCGCGGGGTTGGGTCTCGTGTTGGGAATCGGTCTCACGGCCTGGGGCCTCTTCGTCTGGTCACTCTGCGGCGGGACGCTCGGGCGCGGAGCGAGTCTGACCGTCACGGTCCTTGGTCTCGTGTGCGGCGGGCCGATCGTTTGGACGCGACTCCGACCCGCGTGGTCGCGCCACAGTCGCGCGGCCCATCGCAAGAGTCAGAGCCGATCCGCAAACTCACCCCTCGCCCCGGCTTTGCGGGGAGAGGGGCAGGGGGTGAGGGGTTCTTGGATCGCCTCCCAGGCTTCGGCCATCGAAATCGACGAGCGGCGCGAGGCCGCTTGGCGTCGTCTCTGCCAGTGGCTGATCGTCGGACTGACGGTGGCCGCGCTCGCTCAAACGTTGCTGACGCCGCATCACTTCTGGGACGAGCGATCCATCTTCGCGATCAAGGGATTGGTCCTCGCGGCGGACGGATCGATCCGCAGTCCCGATTTGCTCGACCCCGATTTCGTGCAGTATCACCCGCGCTATCCGTTGCTGATTCCTCTGGCCGAACAGCACGTTTATGCGCTGCTCGGCGGCGTGGATGATCGGCTGTCGAAGATCGTCTTCCCGCTGCTGTATCTCGGTCTGGTACTGACGATGGCGGGCGTGATCTCGCGCCACTTTCGGACGGGTGCCGCGTGGCTGTTCGCGCTGCTCCTCGCGACGGTGCCGGTGCTGATGCCTTACGAATTGGGGTTTCTCAGCGGACAGGCCGACGCGCCAATCGCCTGCTTCCACGGGATCGCACTGCTCTACATGTGGGATGCCTGCGCGCGGCATGACTCGCCAACACCAACCCGAAGCGTGAGCGAGGACGCGAGCGCCAGCGAGGTCACCATCGCCCCCCCCCTCGCGAACGCGGCCGTGAACCGGACTGATTCGAGGCGAGAAGCCGCCTCGTTCTCGTTCTCGCTCACGTTTCGGGATGGTGTGAATGCCGCCTCGCAGCGCGTCATGGGTGCGTCGATCATCGCGGGGCTGTGTGGCGCGTTGGCCGCGTTCACGAAAGACGAAGGGATCGCGTTCCTGCTCGTCGATGTCGCCGCATTGAGCTTGGTGATCGTGGTTGGTTTTGTGCTGAAGAGACACCACACCGGAGCGAGTGAT
>JAYTQJ010000726.1:0-6322 GCA_043746775.1 Schlesneria sp. | reverse complement strand
TCGCCGCGCCGGCCCACCATCAAACACAGAGACTTTTCTTGGTGGGCCGGCGCTCGAAGCGAGCTGGTCCCACCCTACAGGTGATTTTCAACAGGCTGTTAAGAGACTGTGCATCTATTACGTCCGAGAATTCCGAAAGTGATCGTGTCGTTCCGAAGGGGTGCCGCTACTCGGAGGCTCTGTTCTGAACCATTTTTTACCACACATTTTTCTGCCGACTTCCTTGAGGAAGTGGCAGAAAAATGTGTGATAGAAAGATGAGAGTTCGTGCCGTCTTGACGTTTCCGACAAAAGTAGCAGGCACACTCCGTGTGCCGTCCGCGACAGCCTAATTCGTAGAGGAATTCGGTGAACGGCACATGGAATGTGCCTACTACTTTGAGTTCTGTCGGAAGCGTCCGTCTTGCAATTTCTGGCCTGATCGTCAGTTGTGAACTTTCGGAGATTGATTCTGCACAGCCCCTAAACTCGAACCGGAAGGATGTCAGGAGAAGGCGTCGCTTGCTTCCGTTCGGAACCCAGATCAGGATGTCGGGCGTTCCCTTTTTCGGTCTCACACTTCTCATGCGACTTCTGCGAGGTTCTCCATGTCGGCATCACGGCGCGAGTTTTTGGAAGCTTTTTCACTCGGTTCGGCCACCGCGATGACGGCCGGTCTGATCGGCTGCGGCCAGCCCGCCGGAGGACCAATGGGCGGTGGAGGCTCAGCCAGCGCGAGCGTCGATCCGGCGCTGCGGCCTCTCAAAGCTGCGTTCTCTAACGCCGGGTTGCAAAGCACATGGTGCGAACTCGGCAAGAAGACGGCCGAGCTGTGGGGGCGGCTGCTGAATGTGGACATCACGTGGTTTGATGGTGAGTTCGATCCCGAGAAGCAGCGCAACAAGATCGACGCCATCGTTGATCGCGACTGGGACTTCTGCTGCTTCCAAGCCGTGCAGATCGACTCGCTAGCCGAGCCGACTCGGCGTTTGAAGGAACGCGGCATTCCGGTCATTTCGATGGATACGGAACTGGTCGCGAAGGACCAGATGAAAGCGGCGGGTGTCTGGACGCTGGTTGCGCCCGACAACGAAGTCATGGCCGAGATGTGTGTCGGGTACATGCTTCAAAAGCTGGGTGGCAAGGGGAAGCTGATTCATATCGGCGGCTTGGACGGTCACAGCGGCGCTCAAGGGCGGCGACGAGGGTTCGAGAAAGTCGTCAAGAACTTTCCCGAAGTGGAAGTCGTGGGTGGCGGCGTCCGCTGGTGTGACTGGAAGGCCGAGAAGGCGCGCAACACGTTTGAGTCACTGCTTCAACAGGAGACCACGCCGATCGCCGGAGCCTTCTTTCACAGCGACGACATGGCTCTCGCTTCCGTCCCGGCACTCAAGGGAACGATTCACGAGAAGATGCTCGTCGTCGCTGTTGATGGCCAGAAAGCGGGACTCGATGCGGTGAAGAACGGCGTCCTCGCGGCGACTTCGGTCAACCCGGTCTGTCGCATCCACCAGACCGCACTGTTCCTCGGCCAGTTCTTCGCTCGCAACAAGGAGACCATCGAACAGTCTCCGTTGGAGATCGTCACCCCCGGCCCACTTGTCAGCCTCGAATCGCCGAGCGTGTTGGAAGCGATGTACTACTTGGCTGATCCGCTGCACTGCATGGTGTGATGAGCGGAGTTCGGCACGTTCGATGGGGAACATCGAGCAACGTCCGATAGCCAGTTCTCGACTTACTTCTCGAACCCTGCAGCCTCGAAGGCCTCTCAAGGAAGTCTGTCTGCGAGTACCACTGACAGCTCAAGACTGGCAATTAGGAACGACAACATGACGACTGTTACGACGTACCCTCATTTGACCTTCGATGCGGTCGGCACGGCAAGGATCGGCGCCACGCGGTACAAGGTTCAGCACTTGGCGGCCGAACATTATCACTACGGATGGACGGCTGAAGAGCTGCTGCGGCAGCATCCCGATCTTCGGCCCGAGGAGGTCTACGCGGCACTCGCCTACTTCTACGATCACTTTGAAGAACTGACCGACTTAATGGCAGAGTCGGAGGATCGTGCTGACGCTGGAGCCGCACAGGCGGTTCAGCCGTTCTCGCGCCAAGAATTGCTTGCACGTCGTAAGACGCAAGGAACGTGAGATGAGTGTTGGCTTGTACATGGATGTCAATGTTCCTGCCGCGATGTCGCAAGGGCTGCGACATCGCGGGGTCGATGTCCTCACCAGCCAAGAAGACGGTACTCGAAACTGGGCCGACGAAGCGTTACTTGAACGCGCGACATAACTCCATCGCATTCTCGTCACACAAGACGGCGACTTTCTGGAGATCGCGAGTCACTGGCAAAGTTGTGGCCGAGACTTTGCCGGTGTTGTTTACTCACTCCAGCGTTCCGCCGGAATCGGCCGAATCGTGGACGATTTGGAATTGCTGGCGACGTGCGCCGACCAAAACGAATTGCTAAATCGCGTCACCTATCTCCCTTTGCGATAAACGACATGACCTCACCGCCCACACAGCCACCGCTGCTCGACTGCCGCTCCATCGGCGTCCGGTTTGGGGGTGTCGTGGCTTTGGAGGGCGTTGATTTTGATCTGCATGCCGGTGAGGTGCATGGTCTGGTCGGATGCAACGGAGCGGGGAAGAGCACGCTGATGAAGGTGCTGGCGGGGGCGGTTCCTGAGTATCGCGGTGACATCCGGTTGGAGGGCGTTCCGGTGCGACTCAGTTCGCCGCGCGAGGCGCTCGCGCAGCGGATCGCGATGGTTTACCAAGAGTTGTCTGGGATCGGAGCGTTGTCGGTGGCGGAGAACTTGTTTCTCGGACGACAGCCGACGAAGTGGGGCCGCGTCGATTGGAGCCGCATGAATCGCGAGGCTGCTGCGTCGCTGGCGGAACTCGACATTCACATCGACGTGCGGCGACGACTCGACACGTTTCCGCTGGTCATTCGGCAGATGGTCGAGATCGCGCGCGGACTGCACAGCGGCGCGCGAGTTCTCATTCTCGACGAACCGACCAGCGCGCTCAGTCTCCCCGAAGCGAGGCGGTTGTTTGAGTTGATTGCCAAGTTGAAGGCGCGCGGCGTGGCGATGGTCTTCATCAGTCACTTCATTGAAGACGTGCTGGCCATCTGCGATCGCGTGACCATTCTGCGCGATGGCCGTCGGTTGGAGACTCGTCCCGCTCAGGAACTCGATCGCGCCCGCATCCTCCATCAAATGGTCGGTGAGACGCGGGACTCGGGAGCCGCCGAGCAGACGGACGCGACGTTGCCTGCCGCGACAACGGCTGCGTCGAGATTGACCGTGCGCGGGCTGAGTCATCTCGGCCACTTCGAGGACATTTCGCTCGACGCCAAGCCGGGGGAGTGCCTCGGTTTGTATGGCTTCGTCGGAGCGGGGCATCAGGAGTTGGTTCACGCTCTGGCGGGATCGCACACGCCGGATCGCGGCGAATGTGTGATGGAGAACCAACAACTACGACCGGGCGATGTTCCGCAAGCCGTGGGACGCGGCATCGTGCTCGTCGCGGCAGATCGTGCGCAGACGCTGGCTCGTCGCGCGCCGATCGCGCACAACGCGACGTTGGCTCATTTGGCGAGAGCGCTGGGTTCGTGGCTCACTCGCAGGAACGAACATCGCGTCTGTCAGCCACTGCTCGAACGAGTCGGCTGCCGTCCGCCGAACCCCGCGCTGCGCGCCGGTTCGTTATCGGGAGGCAATCAGCAGAAGGTCGTTCTCGCCAAGTGGCTGCTCGGACCGATCAAGGTGTTGTTACTTGAAGAGCCGACGCGCGGCATGGATGTCCACGCGAAGGCCGAGATCATGGAACTGGTCGCTCAACAGAAACGCGACGGTGCGGCGGTGATCCTCGCCTCGACCGAGCCGGAACTGATCCTCGCCCACGCCGATCGCATCCTGACCTTCAGCCGCGGCCGCATCACGCGCGAGTTCTCTGGCGAGCGTGTGACCAAGCAAGACCTGATGCACCACGCGGAGCTGTGAGGCTCGCAGCCAGCACCAACCCGAAGCGTGAGTTTTGAAGTTGCGCCTTTGGGGATTTCAGCCCCAAAGGGGCGGTGCTATGTCAGCCCAGGGCAACGCCCTGGGTTGGCGGTTTACCGCGATATTCAAGCCCTAAAGGGGCGGCACTATTCCTGCGAGCAACATAGGGCCGCCCCTTCAGCGCTTGAGATTTTGTGACGACCGGAACCCAGGGCGGCGCTCCCGTTGGTCGCTTGCCCTGGGCTGACTTAGGGTTGCCCCGTTGGGGCGGAAATCCAAAGCTGCGCAACTTCAAAAAGCATGAGCGAGGGTATGTGTCAGTTGATCGATACCCTTCCTCGCTCACGCTTCGGGTTGGTGTTCGCGGGCGAATTCCGCTTCGTGGGTGAAGTCGATAGGATTCGCCGCCTCAAACAGCCCGATCATTGAACGTGATCGGTGGACACCGACTTCGCTACGGACCCGCGCACTATGACGACGACTCCTTCCCGCATCCTGATCGCCGACGACAACCTGCAAAATTGTGAGTTGCTCGATGCGTACCTCGCCGATGAGCCGTTTGAGATCGCGATGGCTCATGATGGCCAAGAGACGTTGAACAAGGTTGCCACGTTCCAGCCGGACCTGATCCTGCTCGACATCATGATGCCGAAGCTGAGTGGCTACGAAGTTTGCAAGCGGCTGCGGGCGGACAAGGCGACCAAGGACATCCCGATCCTGATGGTGACGGCCCTCAACGAACTCGGCGACATCGAACGCGCGGTTCAAGCGGGCGCAGATGACTTCCTGACGAAGCCCGTTCACCGACTGGAACTGACCACGCGCGTCCGATCACTGCTTCGTGTCCGCCACCTCACCAACCAACGCGACCGGTTGCTCGCCTACCTCGAAGAAGTCGATGGCGAAGCGGTGAAGTCGCTCGGGTTGAAGTGACTTCTTGTCCGCTCGCCCAGCGTTGTGGTGTTCCGCCCCCGGGCTTCGACATGTTCAAACAGTGTCACGCGACAGGAAGAACAGAGGTTCCACGGAATGAACTCCTATTCTTCGATTGTCGAGTGGTTTCTGTTGCTCCCGTTGTGGGTGCTGGATTTCGTGACGGGAAAACCAGACGTATCTGGACCAGCAGTATTGATTGCCTTTCTCACGATCATTGGATTGTGTGTATTGTGTCTCGTGGTCTTCAGCCGGTGGAAACGCAGTAATCGGCCATCCAAATTCGTTGGTCTCTTTCTCGTGGCCATCGTCGGCTTTCCCCCCGTCGTCTTCCTCGTCATGGTTCAAGCTTTTGGTGCCTCTCAGACATTCCCGCCCGTGAATCAGTTTTTGGCCGTGGTCCAGACTTACTTCAGTCTGTCTGTGCTGACTCACTGCGAAGCCTTTTGGCAACGACGAAATTGGGCAGCGTACATCACGGCGGGTCTCACGACATTGATTGCGTTGGTCGTCTGGATGCTCGCGGGCTTTTGTTACGCGCTGACGCTTCAGTAGAACCGACCTTGCTCAACCAACTCATCGTTCCCGTAACTCATCACAGAAACTCAGGCGTCCGCCGTGCCCGACACGCAACCGATTCTGTCCGACTCAGCCCAGGCACAACCCGGCAAGTCACTGCCTCAAATCGTTCTCAAGCCGCGCAAGGCGTTGCCGTTCTTCAGTCGGCATCCGTGGGTGTTTCAGGGAGCGGTCGATTGGCTGGTGGGAGACCCTCAGCCGGGTGATGTAGTCGATGTTGTTGATGATGCCGAGCGGTTTGTTGCGCGTGGAATCTTCAATCCGGCGAGTCAGATTTGCGTGCGGCTCTACTCGTGGGATGAGACCGTGCCGCTCGATGAAGTGTTCTGGTCACAGCGGCTCGAGGATGCGATCGCGTTGCGTGCCGGTCTGTTTGGTGAGGCTGAGTCGTCAACCTCGCCCCTCGCCCCCCAATTCAATTCAGGTGAGCCGGGCGGCGTTAGCCCCCGGACTCTTCCAATCGACGCAAACAGTCCGGGGGCTGACGCCACCTGGCTCACCCAGAGTCATCGGACATTCACACCCGACTCCGCGTGTCGTCTTGTCTTCAGCGAGGCCGATGGCTTGTCGGGACTGACCGTCGATCGGTATGGCGATTGGTTGCTGTTGCAGGTGACGAGCCTCGCCCTCGGAAAACGATTGGATTTGATCGTTGAGTTGCTCCGGTCCAAGCTCAACCCGCGCGGCATCTGGCTACGGACTGAGAAGGGGATTCGCGAGGCCGAGGGACTCGAACTGGCCGACGGCTTGTTGTGGGGTGAGGCTCCGCCGCGACCGCTCGTCATTCGCGAGAACGGGGTGCAGTTTCAGCTCGA
>JAYTQJ010000725.1:0-15033 GCA_043746775.1 Schlesneria sp. | reverse complement strand
CCTCGCACGACAGCGGCAGGGCGGCGAATCGCGTCTCGCCGTGCAGGTGCTCGGCCGCGAACTGATCCAGCGAAATGCTGTTGCGAAATCCGGCCCGTTGCTCCGGATGCGGTGCGGCGGTCAGAAAGCTGTAGTTGGAATCGTGGCTGGGTCCGACGTCCGGGTGCGACAGCCCGGAGATCACCGTGAAGTCGTCGCGAAAATCCTTGAGGACTTCCAGGTACGGAGACAGCTCATAGTCCCGTCCCGCCTTCTCCGGGAAGAAGTATTCCGGATGCACTCCGAGCGGCGTGTTGATGCAGACCATGCGTCGCTTGACCGCCGGCGTGGCGGCGGCGGCGGCGCGCCGCGTCATGATATCCAGCAAAGGCAGCGCCATCGCGACACCCGCGCCGCGAAGGAACGTTCGGCGATCAAGCTTCATGGCAGATTCCTTGTTGAGCAAAGTTTGAGAGTTCGCCTAACGTTGAACTTATTCGTGACGACGTTTCAGAACCGGCTTCGTCGATCGTTTCTTACCGGCCTTTTTTGGCTTCGGTGGCAGGTTGGTCGCAAACGCCAACGACAAAGAGACGTACCTACGAAGCTCAGGTTTTTTCTTCAATGCCTCAGCGCCAACGAACAGAAAACCTTTGAGAGGTCGGCCGGTAAAGTCCATCGGTCGAACGTGCGGTTCAGACAGCAGACATTGGGCCGTGTCAGGGGCAACTCGCAAAACGAGATCGTCATTGAGCACTCCGCAACACATATTGCCAAACACGGTGACGCACAACCCGCCAAACATCTTTTGCTCGGAGAATCCCGGCGTGCGTGCAACGAGATCGCGAACTCGTGTGGCAAGCTGTTCGTCATAGGCCATCGTCATCTCTCCGATTGACGTTGCATCCGTCAGCATGTCAGGTCTTTCGATACACCGCCGCAATCAACGGACTGACAACGGCGAAGTGGAGCAGCACAAAACAGGTTTCGATCATCAGGTAACCGCCGACCGACGACATATGGTGTTTGGCGCTGACTGCCAGAACCATGTAGCTCCAACCCAATGGGCATGCCAAGGCCGCGAATTTCAGCGCGCCTTTGAGAATCGAATTGCCAGAGAAGAGGCGCTCGTAAATGACCGACCAAACAATGCCTTGAATCAACATGGACACCACGCCAAATGGAATGACCATGTTCTCTCGGTACACGTTCAGAGACTTGTAGTAGTCGGCAAAGATCGAAAGATGCCAGAAGTATCCGAGCGGGAACGTCGGCAGCATGTAGGCCAAGACTGACAGAATTCTCTTTTTCATGTTCTTAGTCTCTCCGAATAACTTACTTCACCGCGAGCGATCACGGACTGACCGAAATGGGTTCACCGCTCGCTTGGTGAATCAACGTCTCATTCCGGCTGTGGCTTGTCAATCGGCTGGAAGGCCCCGCTTGCGGCCTGGCAGAACGATGGGGGCAGAATGATCCGAGGAGGATGACCGAATCAGAATTCTTGTCTTCATTGCTTGCCCATCTTTACTTCCCGACGGACGGCTGAAATGGATTTTGGACTTCGATGCCGTGATACAACTGGCCGTTGTTGAGGTCTTCGGAATAGATTCGGACACATCCCGCTCGCTCGGCAGCAGAGATAATCAGCGAGTCCCAATACGACGTGCCGTATTTTTGCTGCGTGACAATCGCACGGTGGACGAGGGAGAAATCCAGCGGCACGATTTCCAATGCTCCCAGTTCTGCAATCACATCGGCCGCTTCCGAAGACATCATCGGCTGTGGGATTTTTCTCGTCACCACGACAAAGAACTCGCCCAGCACCTGCGCGGAAAGGACTGCCGTCTGAGATTGCGTGGCTTGCAAAAGGAGTTCCTGAGCTTGACTCTGCTTGTTCGGGTCTCGTGTGTCGTATGCGTAAATGAGAATATTGGAGTCGAAGAAAGCCTTATCGCTCATAAAGGCTCTCCCGCGTCCATTGCCGGTTCCCCATGTCGCGACTGAGCTTGGCGAAAGTCGCTCGCAGTCGTTGCCCGGTCAGTTCCTTGCGATCCGACGAACGCGCCGCAAGCGATTCCACGAACTGCTGGAGGAGAGTCGTCACTGTCGTGTTTTCCGTCTCAGCAACGGCTTCCGCTTGGGCGAGAACATCTTCATCCACTTCCAGCGTCAGTTGGCACATCTCAAGATTCCTATCTTTCGTCGAAGGGGCAGTTCAATACATCTCATTTGGCCGCGATCAAGCGAATACGGACTGACTGAAATAGGTTCACCGCTCGCTTGGTGAGTCAACGTCTCATTCCGGCTGTGGTTTGTCAATCGGCTGGAAGGCCCCGCTTGCGGCTTGGCAGAATGACGTAGCCACGGTCGCCAGACCGTGGGGATGCTGGGAATCAATCACCCACAAGGAAACGCGGCAAGGCGTCATTCGCGGAGAACTCGGGCCACTCCGATGTCACGCGAGAACGCATTGCAAAACAAGCCCGACGCGCAAGCAAGGGCTTCATTGTCATCGAATGTCCAGCCCTCGCTTGCGCGTTGGGAGTGTTTGTCTGGACAACAACTTGTTTTGAAATGCGATCTACTGTTTGACGTAGGCATCCGGCAGCAGGACTTCATCGGAGTTGCCCTTGGCTCGTTTGATGAATTCATCGATGCACGGAGGGCAGCAGAATTGATACTCGTTGCCATTCACGATCCACGAACACTTCGTGTTGGATTTTGTCCGAGTGATAGGACAGATGCGGTCGCCCGGCTTGGGCGCGAAGTCATGTTCGGACTTGAAGCCTCGATACTTTTGCGAAGCGGTCTGCGAACCATTCGCTGCGATATCAGCCTGCGTATATTTCCCGCCGGGTGTTAAATAGAGCTGCGATTCGGCGTCATGAGTCACCTTAGAGGGCATGGCCGATTCGTGACTCCCCGCCTTCGATTGGAAGCTGATTCGATAACGCCCGCGCCCGATCGCGATCTGGGGCACGACCACGATCACCTCCGCGCCGATCAGTTCCGTGGGCAATTGTCCCGCAAACGCGGAAGTCTCACCCGGCCGGTCGCCCGTGCGCGGAGTCGGTCGCAATTCGAGCGACACCGATTCGACCAACTGTGGTGAGCGAATATAGGCGGTCAAGTCTTGCTTCGGCACGGACACGATTTGTGACTGGTCTTGCCCGAGAGTGAAGAGCCTCAACTCGCCCGCCACGAACACGGCTTCCACATGAAAGTGTTCACGGCCGACCGAAACAATGATCCCGCCGTGGGTGCCGGGATCGTGTCCGTGGTCTGGCGGAAGAACACCACGCGGCCAGAACCAATACAACAAGCCACCCGCCAGCGCGACCAAAACAACTGCCAGCCGAACCGCCAGCCGACGTGACGCGATCGAAAGTCGCATGGTCAATATTCCCCCACGGCATGGCCATCGTTGCGAGCCGCGAGTTTCTGATAGATACCCCGTTCCCCGGTGCCGGAGGCCGCGTTACTGGAGATATTCGTCGAGACGAACTTCACCGACCCGTCAGCCATGATGAACTGCGAGCCACCGACATGCCGACTACTGAACCCGGCCGCACCTCTGCCGTCGCAACTCAAGTTATAAGGCTCTGGATCATCGTTGATGAGATAAAACGCGGTCCCCAGCGTCATCGACAACCCCAGTGTATCGAAGGTGTCCCAATAATCAGTTCCCGTCCATGTGGCCGCGTAATTTTTCCACGTCCGCTCTCCGACTAGAAACGTATGACTGGTTCCGTCTGTAAACGATGCGAAGTCGATGCGAGCGTTGCTGCCAAACGCGCCGTTGCCATAGAGATCATCAAGGCTCGACACCACGCAATCAGGGCGCCAAGTATCGCCAAACGAACCGATGTAGCTCGCCATGGATGAGGGGATTCCAAATACGCCCGCACCACCGCCTCCGCCGCCGCCAGTAATCACATGGCGTTCAACAATGCCCCCCGAAGAGGTCAGTGCGAATCCGTTATAGAGCCGATAGCCGTGCGCGAGTTGTTGAGTCGCATCAGATGGGCAGACATAGAATGGCAACCGCATTGTGAACGCCCGTTGCTGAGCCGGGGTCACCAAGGCCGCTCCCAGCGTTGTCTGGCCGACGCCTAGTGTTTCGTACAGCGACCGCTGACCAAGATAGGGAAGTAACATGGCTCCCCAGCCCCAGCCTTGATTGAGCGTCGGATCGTTTGAAGACCAGACGCACCCCGGCGGCAAGACTTGGTAGGTGTCGTGATAGTTGTGCAGTGCCAAGCCGAGTTGATGCAGATGGTTCTGGCACTGAACCTTTCTCGCCGACTCACGCACGTTTTGCACCGCGGGAAGTAGCAGTGCGATCAACAGCCCGATGATGCCGATCACGACTAAGACTTCGATCAGCGTCATACCTCGGCGGTATTCGCGACCGACTCGTTGATAACGCCCGTTTGTCATTGGAAATTTGACCTCAATTGACGCTTCCGACAGAAGTTAAAGTAGTAGGCACATTCCATGTGCCGTTCACCGAATTCTTCGGCGAATCACGGTCTCGCGGACGGCACACGGAGTGTGCCTGCTACTTTTGCCGGAAACGTCTCAATTGGATTCGGCGGCGAGCGGCCCTCTTGTCGCCGCATTGTCGGGGCGGCAAGGAGACGCTTACCTCGGAACAACCAATACCTGCGCGATTCTGGCAGAGTCGTCAGGCTAGCTCAAGCACAGTTTCGATCAGGTCTCTTGAGCTGAAGGGGGGATTGGCTATCCAGAGAATGATCTCGTGACGGGCCGCCCGTTCGTAATGGATCGAGCCTGTTTTGTTGTTGTGGACGACGTTGGTTAGAGTGTCGCGACCTTCCACTTACCGGAGATTCTGATGCCCCGCTTTTGCCTCGCGCTCATCGCCCTTTCGTTTGTGGCAACCTCGTTCGCCGAAGACCTCGACTACAGCGTGACCGATCCCGAGTTGAAAGTCGTCAAACTCGACTCGTCACCCGATGCGTCGTTTCTCTCGGTGAGAACTGACACGACGGGACGCATCTTCGTCGGCGGGCGGAAGACGCTGTACGTCTACGATCTGGATGAGGCCGGGAAGTACAAGCCTCGTCACCTGCTGTGTGATTTCCCCGATCACACGTGGGTCAACGACATTGAGATTCGCGGCGATGACGTTTACGTCGTCACGGTCAGCGCGGTCTATCGACTGCCCGGCGCGAGGCTGAAGCGTGAGGGAGTCACACCCGAACGCATCTTGTGGGGAGTTCCCAACGGTCACGTCCATCAGTGCTTTCACGCCTGCGCGTGGGGGCCGGAGGGAGACCTCTACGTTTCGATGGGCGATCCCCTCTGGTACTACGGCGACTTCAGCCGCCCCGATCATTGGGGGTATTGGACGATGTTCTTCAAACCGTCCGCTTCTGGTAGCCCTGTCGCTCCGCGACAGGAAGCGGGATCAAGAGTAGACGACGTTTCCCCATCGAAGCCCGAGTCACCCAAGGACGCCGTTCCCGCGAACGCGCCTCCTGTCGCGGAGCGACAGGGCTACCAGAAGACGGTCCGCGTCGGCAACACCGAGTGGGCCACGATGCCCTACAACGGTGTCGGGGCCGTCTTCCGCATTCGGCCGGATGGGACCAATCTGCGGAGCTTCTCGCGAGGGTTGAGGAATCCGTGCGGACTCTGCTTCGACAAGAACTGGAACCTGTTCACCAACGACAACGATCACGAGGGCCTGCCGTCGCTGTACGCCCCCGGTCGGCTGCTGCATGTGACCGAGGGTTCGTACTTCAGTTGGCCTCGCGGCTGGTTGCAAAGCAAGACGCCCGACCGGGCCGACATCCTGCCCGCCGTGAACGACGAGATGGGCCGCGCGGTCCCCGTGCTGCAAACGTACTACGCCGACGGCTATCTCCCCGCGAAGTACGAGAACTCGCTGATGGTCGCCCGCTGGTGCCGCCGCCAGGTTTCTTATTTTCCGCTCGAAGCGAAAGGCAGCACCTTCACCGCCAAGGAGCATGTCTTGCTGGAGGGCCGCGATCAGGCCCGCCCGGTCGGCGTCTGCGTCGGTCGCGGCGGCCGAGTCTTCGTCACGATCTGCTACATGGCGCAGAACGAAGGCTCACCCACCTACCGCAGCGACCTCGCCGTCATCACCCGAAAAGACGACCCCGACACGATGCCGTTTGAGGCAAACGATGTGACGAAGGCAGATCCGAAACGACTGTGGACGGAAATTGAAAACCAACAGTGGTGGCGAAGGAATCAGTCCCAACAGGAATTGTTCCGCCGCGGAATGGAGAAAGATGCGTTCAAGCATCTTGAAAAGTACGTGAGCGGCTCTCGTCCCGTGGATGATGCTGTCTTCCATCTCATCCCGCTTTACAACCAGGTTCATGTTCCCAGCATCGACACGTTCGCCTTATCTGCTTGGCGCGATCGCCATTATCAACTCGCTGATCTTTGGGACCGTAGCGAAGCAAATCTGGGACGACCGAACTCGCTTGCAGGCTGTGCGCGATCACTCGAGAGTGCTCTGATCAGACACCGGCGAGAGAAACGAGATCCCTCAAACGTCTCACTCGCAGATGCGGTTGATCCACTTGTGCGTCAGTCATGGGCGTTGCAAGCCGCTCAGTATTGGCCGTTGAGCGAGGTTCGAGACTTCTGTGTTGGTCAGGAAACGACGAGTCGTCTCGTAGGAGTTCTCGCCGCAGGCTTCCGGCTCACAATGCCTCCCGTCGATGCCAAGTTGCCGGATGACGCGCCGTTGGCCCCACAACAGAAGGAGGAGGCGAACATCATCCTCTTCGCGGACGAGAAGGAGCCGATCGACCTCCGCACGCTGGGGCGAGTCGGCAACTACACCGTGGCCGAACACTGGAAGGCCCTCCAGCACACCGACGAGCAGGAGCAACTGTTCGCGCTGCTCATGGAACGGCTCGACGACACGGACGACAAGGTGCGGTTGCAGGCGGCGCACTTCCTGTCGCTCCTCAACGATCCCCGCAGCGAACCGAAGATCGCTTTGGTCACCGCCAACGTGCAGGACAAGCGGCTCAATCTCGGGAAGCTCGAACATCTCAAGCCGCAAGTCTGGATGCTCGGCCCCGTTCCGGATGATGTCGCGATCCGTAGGATGGACGCCTCGTCCGTCCGAGATTCATCGAAGCCGGTCGACTCGAAAGAGAAGATTGAGAAGGAGAAAGACACGGACGGACGAGGCGTCCATCCTACGGGGGGATTCAAGACCGTTCATCCCGTCGAGACCGCCGCCATCGACCTCGCGGCCAAGTACGTGGTCGCCGGAAAATCGTTCGAGTGGAAGCTCACCAAACCCAGCAGCCCGGATCGACCGCTGTACGACTTCCACGCGATGTTCGGGCCGTCTCCGAATTCGTCGGTCTATTCGTTCTTCCGCTTCGATGTCCCGACGGCTCAGCGGATGCAACTGCTCGTCGGCAGTGAGGACGGCGTGAAGGTCTGGCACAACGGCCGGATGGTCTTCGAGAACGATGTCGTCCGCCCGCTGATTCAACTCGACGATGTCGTGCCGCTCGACCTGCAACCGGGAAGCAACGACGTGCTGGTCCGCGTGCGGATGCGTGAGGGCCACGGCGGCCAATACCTCCACTTCAAACATCTCGGCGACGTGCGGCTGTCGATCCCCGACAAGCCCGACGGCCTGTCTCTCGCCGAGCGCCTGAAGTCGGCCGTCAATCCCTGGCAGCAGGCAGTCGATCCCAAGTTTCTGGAGATCGACTGGCCCGCAGCGGTGAAGCAGGGCGACATCGCCCGCGGCAAAAAACTCTTCGCCGCCGAGTCGCTCGGCTGCGCGAAGTGCCACGCCGCGACGGCCACTCAAGCGGGAGGCGGCGGCCCCAGCCTGACCGATTCCGGCAAACGCTTCACCGTCCCGTACCTCGTCGAATCGGTCCTCGCCCCGAACAAGGTGATCTCCCCCGTCTTCAAGTCGTCGGTCATCGCCACGACCGACGGCAAGATCATCACGGGACTTGTCGTCTCCGAAACTGGCGACAAGCTGGAGGTGCTGCTCCCCGACACCAAGCGGATCACAATCAAAAAGTCCGACATCGACGAACGCAAACTCGGCGATACATCCGCCATGCCACCCGGCGTGGTCAAGACGGTCGATGAGTTGCGCGACGTGATTGCGTACCTGCTGAGCAACCCAAGTGATGCACATTAATCGCTTGAATCAATACCACGCCCCGAAGTTGACTAATGGTCAACTCTCGTGTAATAGTTACGCCGTTGTTGGTTCGGATGCGGCGAGAGGCCGCTTCAATTGTCGAGACGCTTGCTGAGGGTATGGCGGCTTGAGTCTCGCATCAGGACAGGGAGGTCCACCGATATGGTCGTGATATGGAACACGTGGTGTGGAGAACTCCAAGATGGCAGTAGATCAATTTGTCGAATGTTCGTTTCTTGTGCCCATTGTTCGTGACGCCAATCTTGCGGATGGCGAGCCGCATTCAACCGAAAGTTGGGAATGGCTGACTGATGAACTTTGGGACCGCTTTGGTGGGGCAACGATGGCCCCAGGGTATTACGAAGGGTTCTATCGCGATCCCGATACAGGCGAGCGGGTATCGGACCAGTCTTCCAAGTTTATTGTGGCTACCAGTGAGAATCAGATTCCCGATCTGAAACAGTTTCTGGCTGAAACGTGCAACGTCTTCTGCCAGAAGTGCATCTACCTAAATATCGCGGGGCGAGTCGAGTTCATCGAAGCGGACTCATCGCCGCAAGATAGTTGAGAAACCTAATCCACGCGGGTTGAAGCGTGGTCCGAGGTGACCATGATCCAAGCAATCGA
This sequence comes from Schlesneria sp., assembly GCA_043746775.1. Lineage (GTDB taxonomy): Bacteria > Planctomycetota > Planctomycetia > Planctomycetales > Planctomycetaceae > Schlesneria. The sequence goes on along the minus strand of JAYTQJ010000725.1, from coordinate 6,233 downwards.
CTACGTGAACCTCAAAGGTGATTTCATCTGCGTTGCCGACCTCACGGACGTCGAGCAGAAGTTTGTTGCCAAGTTGAAGCGACAAGCGAAGCAGCATCCGGATTGGAATGAGTTCTGGAACTTTTGGACTCATGGCGTGGCCGACTTCTACAAGGAGAGCGGCCTGACCCGGAAGCAGATTCGTGAGACAGGCGTCTACCGGATCGCTCAGGATTTGGGGAGTCGCCTCGCAATCCAAGCCGGTGTCGCGCGGGCTCCCGATTATCGGGATGAACTGGATGCGTTGATCCGGTCTCGCTTCCAGACGCGCCGCGAATTCTGTCAGGCGACGGGGTTGACCGAGGACATGCTGAGCCATGTTCTGGCGGGGCGGAAGCACCTCGCCATCGAGACACTCTCCGAGGCGCTGCAGAAGATCGGGTTCTCGCTACGGATCGTCCCGGTGAAGGCCATCGAACCGGCATCGCAGCCGTGATGTCGTGGTCCTCATCTCTCTTGAAATCCCCGTGGGCCGCATGGATAGTGTCGCCACCTCGGCGGGTGGCATGTTGGCGCTCAACGTCATGCCGCGCGAGGCTACGGTTTCAGGGGATCAGGATTCATGGCGAAGAAGAAGTCAGCGGGGGGACTGGATGAGGGGACTCGGGTTCGAGTCAAACCGAACGTCGCCTCGCCCGAGTTTCCGGAAGTCTCGCTCGCGGGTTGGACGGGGGCCGTGATGGAGGTCACCGGGAAGCCGCCCGCTCAGAAAATCATTGTCGAGTGGGACGGAGCGACCGTCGCCGCGATGCCGCCCGATTACATCGCGCGCTGCGAAGCACAGATGCTTTACCACGCGATGGCCTGCCTCGGCGCGGATGACATCGAACTTGCCCTGTGATGCGCCTGTCGCACGGGCAGGTGTGGTTCGTACTACTCGGCCTCTGTTGCCTGTCAGGTCGCGCCCATTTCATCGAGCAGGTTTTGATCGCGATACCTCACGCGGTCAGTGATGAGACATCTGAGCGGGGTGGCGTAAGCCCAATGGCACTCACTTTGGGGTGTAGCTGAAGTCGTAAGACTTCAGCCGATCGTCAAAGCTGGCTGAATTCTCACGAATTCAGCTACGTCGCATTGAACGTCACAATTTGATAATCGCTCAAAGTGAGTGCCATTGGGCTGACGCCGCCCGGCTCACCTGCTTAAAAACTCGGCGGGTCCACATTGTTGAAGAGTGGCACAGCCCGGCATGAAAGCACGCCGGGCTGTGGGTTAGAAGCGGAAACCCCCTGCCCCTCTTCCCCCGGAGACGAGGGTGAGGGACAAGAGAGAAGCGGACGGGCAAGCGAGACGCTTACCCTACGGTCAGACGCTGACATCGATTTCGTAGCCCTTGCGCTGTTCGCGCGCGAGCCACTGGTTGGCGGCCGGGTCGCCGACAATCTGTTCCGTCTTCGAGTCCCACGTAATCTTGCGACCGAGGCGGATGGCGATGTTGGCCAGGTGGCACGTCGTCATCGCGCGATGGTGCGAGTACACGTCTGAAATGGGATCGGTCCGGTCGGCGATACACTCGAAGAAGTTGCCCATGTGGTTGCCGGGCTTCTTCCCCTTGTAGAGCTTGGACAGCAGGTCTTCGCTGAGCGGCTTCTCCTTGAGGTCTTCGACGGGCTTGCCCTTCATGTTGCCACGACTGACGTGGAAGCGGCCTTCGGTTCCTTCAAACAGAATGCCGTTGCCATCTTTGGAGTTGCTGACGATGTGCATCTCGACATCGCCCGGGCACATGACCGTCACGTCGAAGCTGGTCGCCGCGTTGTAGCAGTCGTCACGGAGCGGATGACCGTCTTTGAATTCGCACGGATGCGTGGCGACACCTTCCACCGACAGCGGGCCGGACTCATCAATGCCCAACGCCCAACTGGCGATATCGACATGGTGTGCACCCCAGTCGGTCATCTTGCCGCCCGAATACTCATACCACCAGCGGAATTCGTAGTGAGTGCGGGCGTGTGGGTACTTGCCGCCCGAAGCTTTGCTGCGGTACTTGACCAGCGGAGCCTGGCCGAGCCACATGTCCCAGTTGAGTTCCGCAGGAATGTCGGCTTCGGGGATCTCGGACGCGCCGGGAGCACCACCGATGTCGCAGGTCACTTTCTGGACTTTGCCAATACGTCCGTCCTTGACCATCGCCACGGCCTTCAGGAACAGCAGGCCCATTTCGCTGCGTTGCTGTGTGCCGACTTGGAAGACACGCTTCGTCTCTTGAAGCACTTTGCGAATCTGCTTCCCTTCGTTGATCGTGAGCGTCAGCGGCTTCTCGCAGTAGACATCTTTACCGGCCCGCATCGCTTCAATGGCGATCTTGCTGTGCCAGTGATCGCAGGTGACGATCGTCACGACATCAATGTCCTTGCGGTCGAGCAGCTTGCGGTAGTCTTCGTACATCTCGACGGTGGCGTCCTTGCCCTTCTTCGCCTGAGCATCCTTGACCTTGTCGCGTCCCTGCTCCATGTGCAGGCGATCGACATCGCACACAGCCACGCCGTCGGAGTAGTTCAGTGCGCCACCCACCACCTGATGCCAACGGTCTCCGGTCCCGATGCAACCCAACACGGGCCGACTATTCACGCTTTGAAAGCCCAGCGCGCGATTGCTTTCGGCAGTGAACCAGTACGGCAACGTCGCCCCTGCGAGTGCGGCGGTCGATGTCGTCTTCAAAAAGTCGCGGCGATTGGAACGGTGACTCATGGGGCAGGCTCCTGAGGAATGGTGAAGGCTGTTGAGAACGACTGAGGCTCTTCTGGTCTTCTGGGGAAGTTCCGAAAACGGGGCACACTCTAGCGACGAGTTCTCGCGGCGTACAACGATGCCATCGCCGGGAGATGAGCGAGCAGTCTGGCTAACAAAGCTAAGCCGTACCCTGTGACATTTCTATCTTGGTTCGACACCGTGAACGACATCTGTCGCAAAACGGGATCACGGTCTTTAGAGTGGCGATCCACTGCAAAGCGTAGGGTGCGTGAAGTCTCCGCCTCAGACCAAAGTAGCCATCATCGCTCCGCGTGATGAGCCTTTCACAAGGGGCGACTGATCTCAAAAAGCTCATCACGCGGAGCGATGATGGCTACTTTGCTCGCCCTCGCCCACGCGGCAGGCTAGTTTTCGCGGTGACCGCTGTCCCTGCCACCGCCCCTGTTCTCGAAGAAGGATTTGCTGCGTGAATCACGATGTGTACGACAACCCGTTGATCGGCCGATATGCCTCAGCGGAGATGAGCCAACTGTGGTCGCCGCAGACCAAGCATTCGACGTGGCGGAAGTTGTGGGTGGCGTTGGCGGAGTCCGAGGCGGAATTGGGCCTGAACATTTCCCAGCAGCAGATCGACGAATTGCGTTCTCAGGTGGACGACATCGACTTCGCAGCGGCCGCGCGCTACGAGCTGCAACTGCGGCACGACGTGATGGCTCACGTTCACGCTTATGGCGATGTCTGTCCGACGGCGCGGCCGATCATTCATCTGGGGGCGACGAGCTGTTACGTCACCGACAACACGGACCTCATTCTGATGCGGCGCGGTTTGGAGATGCTCCGATCCAAGCTGGTCGCGACGATCGACCGGCTGGCGAAGTTCGCCGAGCAGTATCGCGCGTTGCCGTGTCTCGGGTTCACGCACTTGCAGCCAGCGCAGCCCGTCACGGTCGGCAAACGAGCCACGTTGTGGTGCTACGACCTCGTGCTTGATCTGGAAGAGTTGGAACATCGCATCGCAGCCATCAAGCTGCGCGGCGTGAAAGGGACGACCGGGACGCAGGCAACATTCCTCTCGCTGTTCAACGGCGATCACGAGAAGGTTGAAGAGTTGGATCGCGTTGTCTGTCGCAAGCTGGGGTTCACGGCCGCGTATGCCGTCACCGGACAGACATACTCACGCAAAATTGACTCGCAGGTGATCGACGTGCTGGGCGGACTGGCTCAATCGGCTCACAAGTCCGGCTCGGACCTGCGACTGCTGCAAAGTCGCAAAGAGATCGAAGAGCCGTTCGAGAAACATCAGATCGGCTCGTCGGCGATGGCCTACAAACGGAACCCGATGCGGTCGGAACGGATGTGCGGGCTGGCTCGGTTTGTGATGAGTCTCACGTCCTCGACCGCTCAAACGACGGCGACGCAGTGGATGGAGCGGACTCTGGACGACAGTGCCAACCGCCGACTGACAATCCCACAAGCGTTCCTCGCCACCGATGCCATTTTGATTTTGTACCGCAACGTCGTCGATGGCTTGGTCGTTTATCCGAAGGTCATCGCGAAGCATCTCGACGAAGAGTTGCCGTTCATGGCGACCGAAGAAATTCTGATGGCGGGCGTCCGTGCGGGTGGCGATCGCCAAGACCTGCACGAACGGATTCGCGTCCACAGTCAGGAGGCGGCGCGTCAGGTCAAGGAGCAAGGTCGGGCGAACGACTTACTCAGCCGTCTCCAATCCGACGCGGCTTTCGCGACGGTCGATCTGACCGGAACACTCGACGCGAGCCGCTTCGTAGGGCGCGCTCCCGAACAGGTCGATGTGTTCCTTGAAAACATCATCGAGCCGATCCGTAGTCGGTACGCGAAGGAACTCGAACTGACGGCCGATGACCTGCGAGTGTGATCCGTGCAGAGATGATCGCCTCGTAAAACCACTCGCTCCAGCCTTCGCTGGCGTCCTCGCTCACGCTTCGGGTTGGTGTGGAATGGGGGCAATCTCCCCTGCCCTTCTACTGTTCCAGCCGCTTCAGCAATTCGCGGACTTTGCCCGCGATCAGGTCGCGCACTTCGCGGAACTGTTCGGGGGGCATCTCGCGCGGATCGGGAATTTGCCAGTCCTCGCGCAATGTGGCCGCGACGTTCGGGCAAGCATCGCCGCAGCCCATCGTCACGGCAGCGGCATACGGGCCGGGCGCGATCTCGGTGAGTGACTTTGACGTGTGCGTGGTCAGGTCGTAACCCAATTCGCGCAGGGCGTCGATCGCTTTCGGATTGACTCGTCCGGAAGGTCGCGAGCCAGCACTCCACGCTTCAATTCGATCGCCCCCCTCGATCCGGGCGAACGCTTCCGCCATCTGGCTGCGGTTGGAGTTCTCAACGCAAACGAACAAAACTTTCAGGCGTATGGCATCGGTCATGACGGGGCGTTCTCCAATGAACCTGCCTCGTGAGTGAGGCTGCTTTTGTCGTCGGCTTCCACGAATCCGAATGCAACTCCAGCGAGTAAGGCTCCCGCGATGGGGCCGACGAAGTAAATCCAGAGGTCTCCCACCGAACCGCTCATCACGGCGGGAGCCAACGAGCGGGCGGGGTTCATCGACGCGCCACAGATCGGCCCGGCGAAGAGGGCTTCGAGGGCGATCACCGCTCCCACGACGATCCCCGCCGTGATCCCTTTCTCTTTCGCGCCGCGCGAGACGGACAGCACGACATACATCAGGAGAAACGTGAGGACTCCTTCCAGCAGACACGACTGCCACAAGGTTCCCGACGCATGAGTTGCTCCGAGGGTCATCGAGTCCGGAAAGAGCAGCTTGAGTAATCCGGCTGCGGCGAACGCCCCCACGACTTGTGCGCCGATGTAGCCGAGAACCGAATGACCTGGGAATCGGCCGACCGACCAGAACCCGATCGTGACAGCCGGATTGATGTGCGCGCCGGAGACCTCGCCAAACGTGTAGACCATCGCCAGCACGATCAGTCCGAAGACGAGTGAGATCCCCACGGGGGTCACCGCGCCGCCCCGGACTTCATTCACGGCGACGGCACCGCAACCCGCGAACACCAAGAAAAACGTCCCCAATGCTTCGGCCATCCACTGTCGGCGCACGATTCACTCCTCGAAAGAACGATGTCACTCGCCAAGGCTGCCCGCGCAGGCAATCCGGCTGCGGCCATCTTCCGTGCCACCGGCAATTTGTCCACACAGCCATCTGTTTTTCACGAAGTCTTCGCGGTATGGCGACCAGCAAGAAAATGCTGACCCATGGAAGCCCTCGCTTGCAAGTTTTGAAGTTGCGCTCTTTGCCTGAATCGGTTGTCCCCTCTCGTCTCGTCCCCACCGACCTTGCGTCATTGGTCTCGACACAGCTCCAGACGCATCGCTTTTCCCAACGTGTTTGTTATCCCCCTCTTCATCCGTGCCCCGGCTTTGCCCTCCTCGCTAGTTCGAGCGTTCCAAACAGTTTTTTGTAGCGCGGAGGGCAAAGCCGGGGCACGGATGAAGA
>JAYTQJ010000724.1:0-15036 GCA_043746775.1 Schlesneria sp. | reverse complement strand
CCGGATTTCCTCAGCGAAAAATTCGGGGCCTGACGGCACCAGGCTCACCAAACTCCGACAGTTGTTGATGCGCCAGCCTTAACAGCCTGTTGAAAATCGTAGGATGGACGCCCTCGTCCGTCCGTTTTCAACTCGAAATCACTCGGACGAGGGCGTCCAAGTTACGTTCTTCAACAGGCTGTTAAAGCCTCTGGTTTGAGTTCTCATTCATGCCGCACAGCGCATTTCAAAAAGGTTCTGCCATGAGAATCGGATCGACCAAGAAAAGTTTCTCGCGGAGCTGTTGCTCACTGGTGGCGGCACTGCTCGTATGCACCATGCTCAGCGGGTGCAGCTACGTGTTGTTCCTGGGCTATCTGATCGGCGGGCCGCCGTCGGTGGAGCCGGAGTTTGACGCGCAGACGAAGGAGTCGATGACCGACAAGGAAGTGACCGTCGCCGTCGTTTGCTTCGCGCCGAATGAGGTGCTGTACGGCTTCGAGAACGTCCATCACGAGCTGGCCAAGTACGTCACATTTCGATTGCAGGAACACAAGATCAAGACGGTGCCTCCTGACTACGTGAAGGGCTGGTTGGAAGAGAACAAAGACTGGGACAAGCCGGAAGAAATCGGCGCGTACTTCAAAGCGACGTACGTCGTCTACGTCGATCTCAATAAGTTCTCACTCTACGAAGAGGGGAGCGCCAGCCTCTATCGCGGTCAGGCCGAAGCGATCGTCAGTGTCTGGAAGATGGACGACGGCGGCGAGGCCGAGAAGATTTTCTCCGCCGAGAAGATTTCCAAGTACCCGGCTCAGCAACCGATCAGCACCTCGGAAGAGACGTTCACCAACTTCAAGGCCCGCTATCTGTCACGACTCAGCGACCAGATTGGCCGGTTCTTCTACGAGTACTACATCTCGGACGAGATCGCCGGTGACAGTTGAGGCGGGTGGCAAGACAAGGCGGACTTATCGAAGCCTGACGCGTGAGTTTTAAGTTGTGTGCTTTGGTTTTTCAGCCCCAAAGGGGCGACGTTATGCCAGCCCAGGGCAACGCCCTGGGTTGGCGATTTGTGTGGAAAACAAAGCCCTGAAAGGGCGACACTACTCTCTGAACGGCATAGGGCCGCCCCTTCAGGGCTCCCTTTTCTGTAGTCATCTACCTAGGGCGGCTCTCCCGTTGGTCGCTTGCCCTAGGCTAACTTAGGGTCGCCCCTTCGGGGCTGAAATCCGAATACACGCGCAACTTCAAAACGCGCAAGCGAAGGTTCGGTGGCGATGCCCCGCACTGCCATAAAGCGAGATGTTCGAAGCGAGCCGTGTGCCGTGAGGCCACGGGTTTCCTCCTCGACATCAAGAACCCGCAGCCTTACGGCACGCGGCTCGCCAAACTCTCAACTTGGGCCGCGAGAGGCGTCATTTCTTCGCTTTCGCGTCAGGCTTTCGCTCGTTGATCGACACGCCCTCGCTCATGCCGCGGGTTCGTGTCGCTTGGCCACTCAAACGACCTCGTTCGCAGCCACTTCCGGGACGGGCGGCAACTCAGCGACTTCACTTCGCGGAGCCTTCTTGTTGGGCGACTTGCCGTGCGAGAAGGACTGCCAGAATTTCGACCACGAGCGATAGAACTCCATCGCGCTGAGCAGCGCGGCCAGTGAACAGGCGGCACCATTCCAAATCTCGGCTGGCCAGCCGATGAGCGGCGCTCCGAGATAGAAGGCCGCTGCGGCTGTCGAGACGCCGAGTAAGACTGTCTTGGCGATCAACGTCGAAAGCAGGTGCTTCGTGGTGTGTCTCGCCAGAGCTGATCGAGCGGACTGATGGGCCACTTGTCGGAATGACTGCAAGTGGTCTCGAACGGCCTGTCGGTCCTGCTTGTGTTTCGGTCCGGCCGTCAAATGTGAACGATCCGCAGGATCGAACGGGACCTCTTCTGCCGCAGCAAGCGTGCCCGTGGGATCCGCCGCAGCACGGGTTGCGGATACCGCCAGTGACTTCGCCTCTTTGGGCGAAACAGTCGCGCCACCGCGTGCCCGCGATAGAAGCCGCGCCATGTAGTTCTCCACGGAGTCATCTTCGTCTTCGGCCTCGGACGCACCGGCTGGGGATGCTTCGGGAGACGGGCTGGACTCTGTCGAGGTCTCATTTATTTCTTGAGACGCAGGGACCACTTCCGTAGAGCATTCTTCGGGGCTGGTTCCGAGGCTCGATTCATCCAATGACTCTGGCGACTCGCTGACGCTGTCCACTTGAGCGGACATGTCAACATCGTTGGACCGTTCGTTGTCGGAACGATCGTCTTCCAGTGAGGTCTCAGCCAGACTGTCGTCATCTGAGTTGACGGGGATTTCTGCTTTCATGTCGAACATCTGCGCCAACTGAGCGCGCAGGCTGGCCAGAGGATCGCTTGAGACTTCCACGACCGGCTGCTGTGGCGGCGCGTCGTCTTCAGACGCTGAGATCAATCCCTCGGCGACTTCGCGTGCAATATCGTCTTCGTAGCGTGGGCCATCGTAGACGGGAATCTCACCGGATTCGCATTCCTTCCACCAAGACGGCAGCTCGCTCGTTCCACATGCCGAGCCGATCTCGGGTTCCGGTTCGGATTCCGTGTCTGTGACCTCAGGAATGAGGAACTCTTCGACGACAGGCTTGGTGAAGCACGATTCCGCGAAGGCCGCTTCGATGGCAGAGAAATCGACGACGGGGATTTCTATGTCCGTCAGTTCCAAATCCAAGTGTTCTTCATCCGTGAGCGATGCCGCAGCAGGCTTCGTGGTAGGGATGTCTGACGGGACAGCTTCCGACTCGAAGTCGATTGCTTCTCGCACGGAAGACTCGACTGAGAACGGCTCCATTTCTGCAGCCTCTGTACTCAAGTCCTCTGGCAGAGCGCACGCGGCTTCCCCGTCGGCGAACCGTGCGTCTTCGCGATCAGTTTGGTACTCCACGGGCGCGAGGTTCGACTGCAATGCTTCATCGGGCGCAACCTCCGAGAACTCGAACAACGCGTCGTCACCCGCGAATTGCTCACACTCGGCAGACTCACACTCGGCTTCCGCCTCGACATGTTCTTGATCAACGAGTTCGCATTCTGTTTGTGTGGCGTCAGATTGTGTGGCGTCAAACTCGAACAGCTCCTGCGCCGCGCACTCGGTTCCCTCCGCGAAGTCATGAGCTGGCTCAAACTCCAAGTTCGCGGTGGTGGGAAGCGGGACACCGAAGACACGGTTGACCTCGGCGAGGGTCTCGTCGATGGAGAGCGATTCGTCCATTGTTGCCGTCGCGGAGTCGTTCGCCTCGGACAACTCTCGTTCGGCAGCAGGCTCCGCGTCAGTCGAGTCGAATGAGCGGCACCAAATCTCCACGGAGTCTCCGCTGGAGAAACTCTCTTCCGGTTCACCGTTGGGCATTACCTGTTCGGGATTCAGAGAAGCGGCGACTTTCAAGGGGGCCGTTCCCTGCAAGGCAGATTGCTTGTCGCTCATGCGTTCGATGGATGACGAGTCAAATACCGGGATTTCGGTGGCCGACCGCGACGTGTCATAGAGCGACTCGTCCTCCCAAAAACGGTAGCTCTTCGATTCGGATCCGGATGACGAGGGACTCGTCCCCGAGATCGAGGCCGAGTTGAGTGACGCGGCGTTCGAGGCATATTCGTCGTCTTGGCCAGTGTCGTCGAGTTCCAGTTCCTCAACGACAGCGTGGTCGTACTGGGCATCGTCGCCAACGGGCTCTTCACCTAGAAGGATGTCGTCCTGTGACACGCCGCTCAGAGAGTCCTCGCTCGCGGGCAGGTCTAAGCTCAAGGACTCGTCATCCGGAAGTTCCCAGTCGGGCGACGAAAGAACGAGCGGCATCGGCTCACACTCATCGGCGACATTCTCTTCCTGCGTGGCCACGGCTGGCGTGTCGTCGTCGAACGCGGCGAGTGAGTCTGATGCGTGTGTCGGTGCGGCTGCCCATTCGCTGGTGTCAGGCGAGTCCAACTGAACAGCTTGCTGGAAATGGGAGTGCGAGGCTCCCGCCGAGCCGAGTGCGAGTGAAAAGTCACTTGTTTCTTGCGGCTCGGTAGGAGCCTCGCCCTCCCGAAAATCGCTTTTCAACAGGCTGTTAAGCTGCGCGAGTTCGTCGCTCTCTTCCACAACGGCGATCAGCTCATTGATGGCGACCGTCTCGTTGAAATGGAAGAGGTCCAGCGGCGGCAATTCCACGTCGGCGTAAGGATCGACGAAGCGATCTCCCGCGACGGGTTCGTGGCGGTCGTTCGAGTCCATTCCATAGCTCGACTCCCAATCCAGCGCGTTGAATGCGGGAGGCTCGGCGATGCTCAAGTCACCGGTTTGAACGACGGCCGAGTGCGGGTTGGCCACGACGAGCGGCGGCAAATCGACATCGGCATACGGGTCAACAAACTGCTCGTGAGCATCGGCATCGTTTTGAGGAGCGGACCTGCCCAGCACTTCGGTTTCAGAGGGGCCAAGCCCACGTGCGCCGGTTCCCAAAGTTCCAGCGGTGAAGGGGGCGGCCACAAAACTCGTGGCCCAATGCTGCTGCTCCAACTGCAACAGTTCGGTCTCAACCTGGCGCAGTCGTTCCTGTGTGTGAGTCAGTTCGGTGTCATCGGTGGTTACGGCGGACGATTGCGATGGAACGGTTGCGCGTTCCATTTCTAAGCGCGCGCGCGCGGCCTCGTCCGCGCGGCGCAGGCTGTCCAGTTCGATTCGGTCGGCTTGGAGTCGAGCTTGTTCTTGCTCGATCTGCTCACGACGTTCGGTGAGTTCAAACCGCTCCCGCTCGCGAATCGACGCGGCTGCCACGCGTTCGGTCATCAATTCGGCGCGATCTCGTTCAAGCTGCTGCCGGGCCGCGAGCACCTCCGACTGCATTGCGATGGTCGCGAGACGTTCTTGCGCGACTTGAGCGTCACGCTCCTTGATCGCGGCCAAATGCTGCTGCCGTTCACCAGCGAACTCCATCCGCAAAGACTTCACTGCGAGATGATCGTTCGACAGTTGCGTCCGCAGCGCGGCAAGTTCGCGACGATCCCGCTCCTGTTCGGCGTGGATTCGCTGAATGTCGGATCGTTCGAGGTTCAGGCGATCGGCGTCGGACGACAGCAAGGCGCGGCGTTGCTCCAACGATTGGAGTTGTTCGTTCAATTCGGCCGACGTGCGGCGATAGGAGGTGTCCCACTCCTGCCACAGCTTTTGGTGGCGAGCGTACTCTTCCTCAAGTTCCCGTCGCGTGGCGTCCTTCGTGATTCGCAGTTGTTCGTGTTCGTGAATCAACTGGGATTGCTGTCGCTGCGCTTCGGCTTCACGTTCTTCCACACGGGCAATCCGCTCCTGAACCTGTTCCGCTTGGCGAGCCAGTTCGTCCGCCCGCTTTCGCAATTCAGCCTGTTGCTCGACAACGTCACGACGCCCGATGGCCAACGAATCGAGACGCGCGGCCGTCTCGTCGGGAGTACTCGGTCGCTCGTCGAGCGGCCGATTCAACTCCGCCAGTTTCTGCGAAATCTCTTCCAACCGCAGATCGAGAGCCGGTGTTGACGACACGAAAGTGGAAGTCGCCCTCGCACCGCCAGCGCTACCTCGCTGCGCAGGCTCGAAAGGACCGGTGACACCGGCCGCGATGCCCTCTCTGACAGCCTGTTGAAAATGGGAGGGCGAGGTTCCTACCGAGCCGTGCGTGTGTGGAGAGTCGGTTGTTACTCGCGGCTCGGCAGGAGCCTCGCCCTCCCTGCCAACGTTTTTCAATAGGCTGTTGGGAGCCGACACCGCAACGTGACCTGACGGGCCGGTCGAATTCGGCGACTCCACCGGCGGCACGATCACGACGGGTGAACGAAAGACGGGCGCGACGGCCTTCGGTTCAGTGATCCCGCTCTCGGGTGTGACGCCGACACCATGACCTCGCGCGGCAAGAGATCGTTCAACCGGAGCCGGAACTTCCACGCGGTGATGTTCGAGTTCTTCAGTGGCGGCAATCTGTGCCAGCGTGCGGAACATACTCGGAGCCAGCTCGCTCGACGGCGGTGACTCGTGTGCCTGACCCGACGAAGTTCCAACCCGCCACGATGGTTCCGTCGAGGCATTGCGATTCATCAAGTCATCGCTGGGAAACGAGCCATCCTCGCCAAATGTCCCTGAGTTTGAAGCTTCGAAGTCTTCTAGTTCCTCGGCGCGCGCGGCACGAACGCGGAACGTCAGCGGCCCGAGACTCAAGCGGTCTCCCGGTCGCAAAGCCATCTCCGATACGGGGCCCTCATTGATCCACGTCTGCGGGTGAAGTGCCTTCACCACCGTCCGATGTTCGCTCACGACAATCATCGCGTGGCGTGGTTCAACATTGTCAGCGTGGACGCGCACCGTGCATTGACTGTCGGTCCCGAGCAAATGCGTGCCCATGCCAAGGCGAATGGTCGGCAGGCCGCAATGCTGAGGCGGTTCCAACACCAGTGGCGTTGAAAACTTGGTGTACGCCAAGCTGCGAGTGGGAGGCTTTGCGATGTGGGATTGCATGTCGTCTTTCCTGTAAGCGTCGCACGGACGGGGCGCGTCCGGTGGCCTCTTCCCAGTCACAGCGTTTCTACGCTCGATGAGAAAATGCAACGAAACCTACAGGGCATATACGTCGCAAAAACAACACGTCAAAAACAGACCGCCCCACAGCGCTGGCATTCCGCCACACGCGGGACCGATCAGCAGGACCGGCTCGAAAACTCCGGCCGTTAGGATCGTGATGGTTCGCGCAGCTGCAACGGTCGTCGCGAAGAAACCGCCTTCGGTGGCTTCAACGGGGATGCGGCCTCACAGCCAGAGCTTCATCCGTTCGCGCAAGTGCGGCGGTAATCGTCGCATCACCGACTTCTCGATCAGGTGCGTCGGATAGCGGGCGCTGAAGTGCATCGCGATGATCAGTTCGTTTTGGAACCGGTCGGCCCGCTCGATGTAGTCGTCCAGATGGAGGTGGCCGTACTTGTGAATCTTTTCACGCTGATGTTCCGGTCGAAAAAACGTCAACTCGGAGATGAGAATCTTGGCCAAGAAGACCGGTGGGTATTCGTCCAAGCCGCGCGGAGACGTGTCGCCCGTGTAGCAGACGAGTGGCGTGCGCAATTCGTGAGTCACATCCGTCCCGCTCAATCGCAGATCGCGAATCTGATCGCTGGTGAGCGTTTGAAACTCGGGCTTCAATTTCCGTCGCCGCTGCCAAACGAGATATCCCACCGACGGAACGGTGTGAGTCGTTGCAAAGACCGTGACCACATGGTCGCGAGACAACTCAATTTCCTGACCCGGCTGGACACCGATCAATTGGCAGACCATCCGACCGCGGTCCAGTTTCTGCCACGACTTCAGCATCCGATCGACAGGTTCCACAACCTCTTCCGGAACGTAGATCGTCGGCGGCTCCATCTTCATCATCCGCCGCCGCGCGACATAGGCCGGTAACGCGGCCATGTGATCGAGATGAGCATGTGTAATGAAGAAGGTCGGCGTCCCGATGAAGTCCCACGGACTGCCCCCTAAATCGAAGCCGACCTTCAATTCGGGGATGCGCCAGTAGCTCTGCACGGCCGCGCGCGAATAACCCTCGATCGTGAGATCGCCGTGCTTGTGAGAAAGGACCGGAAGATTGTCGAGCATGTTTTTGTCCGCCGAGATCAACGAGGATCGTGCCCTCGCTCGCGCGTCGGGTGGGTGTCTTCGAGTCCGATGCTGATTGCCATTCGCCGTTACACCTTTACCGGCTTGCCGGTCGCGATGCTCTTGGCTTCGGCGTGACAGAGCTTGAGAGCATCACGAGCCAATTCTCCCGAGAGCAGTCTCGGAACCTCGCCAGTCTTCACCGCATCGACAGCCGTCTGGAGTTCCGCCGTGAACGCCGAACACCACTCGCCCCCGCCTTTTAGCTTCGGCTGCTTGGCTTTCCCCTTTTCGATCACGGTCAGTGGACGATCCGGACACCATTCGCCCCCGACTGTCCCCGCGCTGTACATCAGCGTGGCTTTCTCAAGGAAAATCTCGAACCCGTGTCCAAACGCCAGTCCCTCCGCTGCGATCCCGCCGCTGACGGCACTCACCGCGACAGTCGCATCGTCGTAGAGGTACTGAGTGTGAACATGGTTCACAAAACCCTCCTCCAAAATCCCGCGCGAGAAAACTTGCTGAGGGACTCCGCACACCAAGCTAATGAAATGGTTGTCGTGGATGTGCAGGTCGATCCCCCAGCCACCGAGTTTGCGGAAGTCGGACATGTCCCCCGACCACTTCGGCGGGGAGATGACCCGCCGGAAATGCGCCGCCCGCAACTTGCCGTACACACCCGACGCAATCGCCTCCGCCGCGAACTTGAACTCCGGAAAGAACGGCAACACTTGGGCAACCATCAGCATCCGCCCTGTCTTCTTAGCGGTGGTCACCATTCTGTCAGCGGCCTTCGGATCGACGGCGATCGGTTTCTCAACCAGCACATGCTTGCCCGCTTCCAGCGCAGCGATCACTGCCTCCTCGTGACGATCATTGGGAAGGCAAATGTCGATCAGGTCAATCGCCGGATCAAGCAGCATCTCCTCGAATCGGTCGTAGGCATTGATCTTCTCCAAGTCCAACATCGGACCACGCGGCCCAAAGTTGCCTTGAATTGAAGTCCAGTCCCCGATGAGCTTCTCCAAGCTGCGGGAACAGATGGTCGTGACAGCCCCTCCCTTCAGCTTCGACCCCAAAATTTTTCCTGTCTCGGAAATCTTTGTGGCTCCGGCAAAGTGAGCCCAGCCCATGAATCCGATCCCAACGATGCCAACTTTCACCATGGTCGCACTACCCCTGCCGACTGTTTCATCACGATTCGCACTGCGTCCGCCGCGAGTTTCACGGTGATCGCTTGAAGGAGCCTAGCATCCAGCCGCTCGGCCGCAGAATCAAGTCAGCAAGGGACTTTGGACGTTCTGTTCAGCCAGCAATTGAGCGTCTGGGTGCAGGCGTTACGAGCCAGGCTGAGCCTGCCTGAAATGTGGGCAGTCGAGTCATGCCCGCCGAATAGGCACAATCGTGGCCGCCTGCTGACGGCCGCGAAAAGCCCTGAAGCGAGACTTCGCGGCTCATGGTCTTGCCTTGGCTGGTGCCGACGAAAGCTTCTTCTCGCTTGCGGCTGACGCTAGACACCCCGGCTGCGAGGGTGTTATCTTCCTGAACACGTAGTCTAGTTGACGACAGTGTTCAGGTGATGTTCGTGAAGTGCCTCGTGCGTTTGGTGGCCTCAGCCAACAAATACAAAGAGCTGGTGCGGTGAGTTACGGATGACGGCCAATCGACCCGGTCGGCCGCTCGAAAACACAGGGAAGGTTTTTGAACAAAGGAAGGGGTGGCCAGAATGCTTGTTCTCTCTCGAAAGCCCGGCGAGAAAATCTTGATCGGCGACAACGTGGCGGTCACGATCGTTCGCATCGGACCCAACACAGTTCGTATCGGCATCGAAGCGCCGAGGAACATGAACATTGTTCGCGAAGAACTCTGCGAACCCGCAGGTCAGTGCGAGACGACAACGGTTGATGTCGGATTGCTAGGCGACGATTTGCTTTAGTCACTCGCAGTAGAATTTGATTCGATCAGCGGCGGTAGCCTCTCCCAGCAGAGGTTGCCGCCGCTTTTTTTGAGCGTCCGCTCGATGCGATTCATCCGACATTAGGCGAGCGGCAAGAGATGATTTATCCGGAAGACACCAACCCGCAGTGTGAACGAGGGCATCGCCAGATTTCGCCCTCGTTCACACTTCGGATTAGTGCAAGTAAGCCAACTCTTTCCGCTCGCCTAACAGCCAGCTTGAGGGTGCCTCTCTAAGTCGCTTAGAATCCATCCGAACATTCAACGGCGAGGATGATGGACGCTGGCATCTGCGCCACATTGGCGTGGCGTACAACTGCAATCCAATCCCATGGTCTGACTTGGAGAGATGACTCATGCTCAATCTGACAGGACGAGGAACGGCTCACACATGTGATGGCATCACCCGGCGTGACTTCATGCAGGTTGGGTCTCTCGGGGCGATGGGCCTGACTCTGGCAGACCTCGCTGCGATGGAGGCCCGAGCTGCGGAGGCGGGCAAGAAACCGGGCAAGGACAACCGGGCCTGCATCATGATTTTCAACCTCGGTGCGCCGAGTCAGCTCGACACGTTCGACCCCAAGCCTGACGCACCGCTCGAAATTCGCGGTCCTTTCCAGTCGATCGAAACCAAGTCGCCCGACATTCGCATCAGCGAGATCTTCCCGAAGCACGCTGCACTGGCCGATCACATTTCGTTTGTGAGAAGCTGCAACCACGGCGCACCCGCCGTACACGATGCCGGTTGGCAGATGATGCAGACCGGTCGGTTCTTTACTGGCGGCGTGAACACGCCTCATGCTGGGAGCGTCGCCGCGTATCTGATGGGTCGCAAGTCGGACCTGCCACCGTTTGTCGTCCTTCCCGAATTGATGGGATCGGGCGGTGGTGGCCTGCCCAACGGACAAGCGGGCGGGTTCATCGGAAAAGCTCACGATCCATTCGTCCTCAACGCGGATCCGTCGAAGCCCGACTTCGTGGTCCCCGATCTGTTGCCGCCGAAACAAATCGGTGAAGCACGACTCGACCGCCGTCGCAAGCTGCGCGAGGTCGTCGATGGGACCGTCGCCGGATTCGAGAAGAGCGAGAACGCACAACTGCTCGACACCAGCTTCCAGTCCGCCTTCCGGATCATCACCAGCACGCAGGCACGCGAGGCATTCGATCTCACGAAGGAACCGATGTCCGTGCGAGAGCGTTACGGCATGAACCGGTTCGGCCAGTGCTGCCTGCTGTCGAGGCGGCTGGTCGAAGCGGGAGTCCGCTTCGTCACCATCAACACGTTCCTGACCGTCTTCAACGAAGTGACTTGGGACATCCACGGGACGCTGCCGTTCACGTCGATCGAAGGGATGAAGAACATCGTCGCCCCGATGTACGACCAAGCGTACAGTGCCCTCATTGAAGACCTCGTCCAACGCGGGCTGCTCGACGACACGCTGGTCTGCAACGTCTCCGAGTTCGGTCGCACGCCGCGTGTGAACCCGGCGGGAGGCCGCGATCACTGGCCTCAATGCTGGACGGTCTACTTCGCGGGCGGCGGCGTGAAGGGCGGACGTGTTGTCGGCCGCAGCGATCCCATCGGCGGCTATCCTGCCGAGCGACCGGTCACGCCCCCCGAAGTCGTCGCCACGATCTTCCACAGTCTCGGCTTCAACGTCGAAGACCACCTTCCCGGTCCCGCCGGTCGCCCGTTCCCACTCGCCGACTTCGGGACAAAACCGATCACCGAACTGTTCGCGTGATCGGTGAATTGATTTCGTTTAACAGCGTGGGCAACGCCCCGCGTGTCGAGCGACGTTGAAGGCTGTCTCGCCGCACAACACGCGGGGCGTTGACCACACGGTTAAACGCGCCAATCGAGTAAACGCGCCAATCGAGGCCTGGGCCGTTATCGACCCAATGAAAGCCATCCATCATGGACCTGCTGCTCACCAATCGCGACAAAGTGCGGCGCATCATTCATCATCGTCGCCGCCTCGGCTTGGATCGCAAGGATGAAGTTTGGAACGGAAGGTACGTCATCATGCCCGACCCGGATAACGTGCATCAGGACTTGGTCGGTTCGCTGTTAACTGTTCTGCGAATCGTGATTTCGTGGGCCAAGCTCGGCAACGCCTATCCTGGTTGCAACATCTCCGACCGTGAAGACAAGTGGGCTTCCAACTACCGCGTGCCCGATGTCACCGTCTTCCTCAACGACAACCCGGCTGAGAACCGCAACACGCACTGGTTTGGCGGTCCCGACTTGGCGGTTGAGGTCGTCAGCGACAACGACAAGTCGCGCAAGAAGCTCGACTTCTACGCCAGTGTCGGCACGCGAGAACTGCTGATTGTGGATCGCGCTCCCTGGCAGCTCGAACTGTTCCGATTGACCGACGGAGAATTGGTCTCAGTCGGAAAATCATCGATCGCCGACGGCAACGTCCTCGCCAGCGAAGTCGTCCCGCTGAGCTTTTGCCTCATTGCCGGAGCCACTCGCCCGCAGATCGAAGCCCGCCATGTCGATGGCGTTCAGAGTTGGACGATCTGACGAATCGAATTCCTCGACCTCAGAACTCTGCCGCAGGAACCATTGGGGCGATGCGTGCCGTGGTCGGGAAGAGTGCAGCGGCGCGAGCGGCGGCATCGTGGCGCAATCAACGGAACAGATGCGGCACAAAGCGGCTCATGTTGTGAGTGATGCGGGAGCGGTCTTCTCGAATGCCGATACCACACGCTTCGCCACCCACGATCCAACTGCCGATGACTGGAAAGTTGCCCGAGAAGTCGGGGAGTTCGCGGTACTGTTGGAAGACGACCGGGCCATCGGCGTACGGGCCGGTCGTGCCGTCGATCTGTCGGCCGTCGCGGACGATCGTGACGTTGCTTCCCTCGCGCGAGAGACACGGCTTGCGCACGTGCGAGGGGCCGAGCGGTTCATACGCGGCGGGGAGTAAGTACGGCGAGTTGGGGAACAGCTCCCACAGCACGACGAGCAGCGACTTGTTGCTGAGTAGCATCTTCCACGGCGGCTCGATCCAGCGAGTCGGCGTCAGCGGAAGGCGCGACCCGAACTCTTCACGGACCATCCATTCCCACGGGTAGAGTTTGAACAGCGTGTTGATCGGCGAGCGGCCCTCATCAACGAACTGGCTCGTCCCCGCATCGAACGCGATCTGCTCGATGGCAAGGTACTTGGTCATCCAGCCAGCCTGCTCGGCTGTGTCCTGAAGATACCTCACGTTGCCGAAGTCTTCATCGTGATCTTCGACGGAGGCGAAGTGGATTGGACCGCGCAGGGTCTGTCGCAACTCGGACCACGTTTCGACGAGTCTTTCGTGGATGCTGTTGAATTGGTCGGCGTGGCGGTTCACATCTTGCAGCCAGAACCATTGAATGGCCCCCGCCTCGAATAATGAGGTCGGGGTGTCGGCGTTGTATTCGAGCATCTGCGGCGGACGGACGCCGTCGTACACGAGATCGAAACGCCCGAAGAGGCTCGGGTCGTCGCGGTCCCAGCTCGCGCGAACCCAGTCGTGCAGCGCGGCGGGAATCTGGAACTCATCGAGCCGGTCTTCATCAAGGACGTGTTGGACGGCCTCGATGCTCATGGCGTGCAAGTCGTTCGTGGCCACTTCGAGCGTGTCGATCTGTCGCGCGGTGAACTCGTAGTACGCCGACTCGTCCCAGTAGAGATCGCCGTCGATCGTGTGATAGTCGAGTCCCTGATCCTCGACGATCCGCTGCCAGTCGAGTCGCGGCGCGAGCTGCTTGCGATACATCACGACCCTCCCGAAACCGCATGTCCTGTCGAGCCAAAGCCGTGACTGCTGGTGTGCGACGAACTGCTGTGCGTGGTCGTCGAGTGCGGCGTTGGCGAATGACTCGGCGTGGCATGGGGCGAGGTTGAGTGTGTGTTCGAGTGCGACGGGATCGGCGGCGGAGTGACATGCGATGAGTGGCTCGGGATCGCCGGCGGCATGACGTGCGAAGGACCGCGCGGCACAGACGACGCGGTTCCCGGACGAGATTGCGGGCCGGGGTGATACGTCGGCGCGGACGGTCGCGCCATCGTCCCCCAGAAGATCAGCGGCCAGAGCGACGAGCCTCGGTGATAGTGGTTCGAGTGGCTGGTCCCATGGGTCTGAGTCGCCGCCGTTTGCCCCGCGACACCCGGAGGTTGCTCTTCGCCCGGTTGCTTTTCCAAATCGACCTGTGCTTCAAATGAATCGGCCGGAGGCGGCACGGGCGGAGCCTGCGAGCAGCCGACTCCCAATGCGGCCGATCCCAGCAACGTGAGGACAACGCGCGAACTTTTCTTGGGCATGGATTAAATCCAGTTTGATGTGAACTTGGGAAGTTGCGTTTGTGCTTGCTGACCATCGGCTCCATAGCACTATTGACTACCAACCGCCGGTGCATGCAGCACTTGTTTCCCGCAAAATCCACAGTTACGTGTTGCGATCACTAAATGCTGAATCTGGCTAAGGCGCTTCCTGCAGTGGGGACAATGCAGATCTTCGTCACGCTTGGAGTACCTCTCGACGAGACAAATACCAACAAGCATCACCGGCACTACCGGGAACGGCGTCATTCCGAGCAATAATTCCGCCGCCACCTCGCCATATTGGGCGACATAGAATCCACGAATAGAATCACGGAATGGAATTACGATCGCAAAGCAGCCAAAAAGAGTTGCAGAGGCGGCTATTGCGAGTCGCAGGATACGTTTTGTGTAGCGGCTGGTCGCATCGTTGAATTGCTCTATTGTGATCACAATGGCACCTTCCGACTGAGTCGTTTGGTGGCATAATTGTCATCCGCCGAAAGCTGTCCAAGGCGGTGCTGGCCACACGAAATACGCTGCAGAACCACGTGCGGCTCACCCGTCACGACATCGAATGCACGATGATCCAACTCACCGACAGCATCATCGCCGCGACGACGATGGCCACGGCGTAGTTGCCTTCTGAGAGCTGCTTCTCCACGTCGAGTCGTCCGGTGATCCACTCGAAGCCCTTGAAGCCGACGAGCAGCAACACAATCCCCAATATGCCGAACACGGCGGTCCCCGAGACGGCATACGTGAGGTTCTGCGACCACACCGCGAAGTCGGCAGCCAAGACGGGGGCGAACGAGGACAGCGAGAGACTCATCATGAATGCTCCTGAGAAAATGGGACGAGGAACGCGGCCGAGGCCACCGGTGGGAAGTGGCCCGCGAACGGCAAGACCGTACATCGGATCACATCTGTTTTCTGACGCGAGCAAGATACAGACTTGCCCTGCAAAAGCTCAGGTCACGTTGTGCTCAAGTGAACTGCAACTTCAAATCTCACCCGAGATCATTCATGATGCGATTGCGGCGGCGTGTATCGGAATTGTCTTTAAAGTAGCCATCATCGCCCCGCGTGATGAGCCTTGTGGGGTCAGTCATCAACTTGCACAAGGCTCATCACGCGG
>JAYTQJ010000723.1:0-6334 GCA_043746775.1 Schlesneria sp. | reverse complement strand
GCATCGACTTGCGAAAGGCTCATCACGCGGAGCGATGATGGCTACTTTGGTCTGAGACGCAGCACCCGTCGCTGGAGGCTACAGCAATACTCGGACGTTTTAGTTGCACAGCCCCTTAGCCCTGAAAGGGCGACACTTTCGTCGGAAAAATGCGTGTGTCGCAGGAGGCGTCGAACGAAGACGGTGTCGCCCCTCCTGGGCTAGTCGGTGCGTGGGTTCTGTTTCCCACGGCTCACGCCGTGGGCTACGATCTGCCGCCCGCTGGGCTAAAAACCGGCCCGTTCAGAACGCTTCCCGTTCTCAAAACCGAAACCTCCCCGGAACTCCGGATGAGGCAAACGAAATCAGGCGAAGTGCAATCTATGCGTGCTGCGAACACGGGTGTTTCGAGTGATCAGCGACCTCTGGACGAGACGCTCGACCAAGGTGTCGAGTCGGTCGAGCAGGCGCGGGAACTGAGCGTGTTGGCGGGTGAAGCGCCTGCGTCGGTGCCGGGCTATCGCATTCTCAAGTCGATCGGCGAGGGGAAGTACGGATCGGTCTGGTTGGCTCGCGAACAGAACACGGGCAAGCACGTCGCGATCAAGCTCTACACACATCGGCGCGGTGTCGATTGGTCGCTGCTGGGGCGCGAGGTCGAGAAGCTAGCGGTGCTGTACACCTCGCGCAACATCGTTGGGTTGCTGGCGGTCGGCTGGGATCACGACCCACCGTACTACGTGATGGAGTACTTGGAGAACGGATCGCTCGCCGCGCGATTGAACGGTAGCCCGCTGACTCCCCTCGACGCGGTGCGGATCGCGACGCGCGTCTGTCAGGCGCTGGTTCATGCGCACGGCAGCGGCATCCTGCACTGTGATCTCAAGCCTGCGAATATTTTGCTTGACCAAGACTTTGAGCCGCGCCTGTGCGACTTCGGACAATCGCGACTCGCGGACGAGAACAGTCACGCGTTGGGGACGCTGTACTACATGGCTCCCGAGCAAGCAGACCTCAAGGCGGTCCCCGATGCGAAGTGGGATGTGTATGCGCTCGGGGCACTCGTCTACCACATGCTGACCGGCTCGCCTCCATTCCGCACGGATGAGAACGATCGCCGGTTGAGCGATGCGCGATCGCTTGAGGAACGGTTGACGATCTATCGCCAGATCGTGCGCCACGAAGTGAGACCGCAGGCGCATCGACGCGTCTCGGGCGTCGATCAGCATCTGGCTGAGATCGTCGATCGTTGCCTGGCATCGGACCCGGCGAAGCGGTTTCCCAACGCACAAGCGGTGCTGGACCGGCTCATCGCACGCGAGCGATTTCGCGCACGAAGGCCGCTCGTGTTGCTCGGGCTGGTCCTGCCCGTGCTGCTTTTGCTTGGCATCTCTCCGCTGGCGATCGAGGCGATCCACGATGCGATCAGCACGACGCAATCGAGTCTCACGCGGCGGGCACTGGAAAGCGACGTGCTCACCGTCAACCTGTTGGCTGAAGGGATCAATCGTGATCTGGGAGATCGGCATGCCGAGTTGGAAGCGATCGCCGGTGACGAAGAACTCCAGCGGGCGATCATCAACTTTGCATCTCAGCCGCGCGAGGAACGACAGCCCCTGTGGGACTTGCTGAACGACTTCAAGAAGCGGAACGACAAGCGTTGGAAGGGGCTCGGCCGGTCGCTCGATGACAGTTGGTTCCTGCTCGACGCGGGAGGCGTGCAGCGGTGGCGCAACGTCATCAGCATGTCGCTCGACGGCGGCTATGCGTACCGAGACTACTTCCACGGCGGCGGCTTTCACTACCCCGAGAACGAGGTCCCGGTCGGCGTCGCCCCGATCACGAAGCCGTACGTTTCGATCCCGTATCGCGGCACGACTCAGCAACACGATTTGATTGCGCTCTCGGTCCCCATCTTCGCGCCGGATGATGAATCGCGCGTGATCGGCGTCCTGGCGCGATCGCTCTCGTTGAGCAGTCTGTTGCAAGACTACGAGCGCAGTCTGCGTTCGCAGGGGAGCGATGGCGTCGGTCGTGAGTTCGCGATTCTCGACGGGCGCTCCGTCGATGGACGGCAGCGACCGTGGACGTTGCTCGCCCACGAATGGATGACGAAGAGCAACCTCGACTCGCTCGGCTCGACCGGGTTCGAGAAGCTCAGTCTGGTCGGCGTTGCCAAACAGGATGTACTGCTGGACCTCGAACACCTTTTGCAAGAGTCTGGCCAAGGGGACTCTGCCGACGAACGAGCCACGCGAACGGAGCCGGATCGAACGCGGCATTACATCGATCCGATCGGAAAGCTCGACCCGGCGACCTACGGCGGCGAATGGCTCGCGGCATTCAGTCGCGTGCGCGGCACCGATTGGGTCGCCGTCGTGCAGGAACGCAAGAAGCCCGCGTTGCAGCCCGTGGAAGACCTGCAAGCGCGACTCTTCTCGTCCGCGCTGGGAGCGGTCCTCGTCATGCTCGGTCTGGTCGCGGGATCGTGGTGGCTGATCGTGGCCTTATTGAATGAGCGCGGCCCGCGCTGGCTCCGCTTCTGGCGGCGACAGACTCAGTCAGGCAACACGACCACGCTGTCGCTGACCGCCAAGGGAAGCGACAACACCAAGGGAGGCGACAGTGCTTGAACTCATGATGCAGGGGGCCGAGCCGTCTCAGTCGCGGCGGCAGCTATTGCGACCGGGTGAGAACCATGTCATCGGGCGAGCGTCCGATGTGAGCCTCAGCATTCCGTGGGATGGCTTGCTCTCGCGCAGGCATGTGCAGCTCGACGTGCAGCCCGGTCATGTGCAGCTCAAGCGTGTCGAGTCAGCACGCAACCCGCTCTTCTTCGCGGGAGAATCGGTCGAGTCCTGTCGAGTCGAGATCGGGCAGCACTTTGTCGTGGGGGCGACTTCGTTCTATCTGTTGGAAGCGGAGGCGGACGGTTCCGTCGTAGCCGCGCCCGTCGAAGAGTTCGCCTTCAAGCCGCAAGAGCTGCGCAAGATTCGATACCAAGATCCCGAGAACCGCATCGAGGTCCTGACGCATCTCCCCGAAGTCATCGCGGGAGCGGCGAATGATGGCGAGCTGTTTCATCGGCTGGTCAACCTGCTGCTGAAAGGGATCGTCCATGCCGAAGCGGTCGCGATCGTGACGGCGGGCGGGACCGAAGACATTCCGATGCTGCATTGGGATCGACGGCGCGAGACTGCGGGACCGTTCCGCCCGTCGCGGCGTTTGGTCGTGGAGGCACTCGAAAAGCGTCGGGCCAGCGTGCTGCACATCTGGGAGAAGAACTCCCCGAAACAACACGACCAAACACTGATGCAAGAGTTCGACTGGGCCTACTGCACGCCGGTGCCGGGCCTCGCGACCGAACCGACCGGGCTGTACGTGGCCGGGCGGATGGGGAAGACCTTCGTGCCGGGAACGACGCTCTCCGACACGCTGCAACTCGAAGCCGATGTGAAGTTCACGGAACTCGTGGCCGAGATCATCAGCGCGGTCGTTCGCGCGCGCCGGTTCGAGCGGCAGAAGGCCGGACTGCGACAGTTCTTCGCGCCGCCGGTCCTCGCCGCGCTGGGAGATGAACTTGACACGACAATGCTCGAACCGAGTGAGTGCGATGTGACGGTGATGTTCTGCGATCTGCGCGGCTTCAGTCAGCGGGCCGAGTCGGCGGCGGGCGACTTGATCGGACTGCTCGAACGAGTCAGCCGGGCACTCGGTGTGATGACGCATCACATTTTGGAACACGGTGGCGTCACGGGAGACTTTCAGGGAGACGCGACGCTCGGGTTCTGGGGCTGGCCGTTTCCGTCACCCGATGCGGCCGTTCATGCCTGCCGCGCGGCACTCGGCATTCGAGCCGCGTTCGCGAAAGCGGCCGCCACCAAGAACCATCCGCTGGCCGACTTCGCGATGGGGATCGGCATCGCACACGGGCGCGCGGTGGCAGGCAAGATCGGCACGGCCGAGCAAGTGAAAGTCACTGTGTTCGGCCCGGTCGTCAATCTGGCGAGTCGCCTCGAAAGCATGACCAAACAATTGCGAGTGCCGATCGTCGTCGATGAAGCGACCGCCAAGATCGTCCGGCCGAGACTCGCGTCTACTGAAGGTCGTCTGCGCCGCTTGGGTCGCCTGCTGCCCTATGGCATGGAAACGCCCGCCGTCGTCAGTGAGTTGCTGCCGCCCGAAGCCGAACTCCCCGAGCTGACCGATGCGCACGTCGCCGAGTACGAATTGGGAGTCGATCACTTCACCGAGGGACGCTGGGACCAAGCCTATCGCTGTCTGCACGGGATGCCCGCCAGCGACCGCGCCCAAGACTTTTTGATGCAGCACATCGTCTTGCACAACCGCACCGCCCCCGCCAATTGGGACGGCACGATCCGACTGCCGAACAAATAGTCCGACGATCTTGGTGGGCGGTTGAACCTCACGCGGCACAAAGTAAGAGGTTTCCGAGCGGGGCGGCGTCAGCCCAATGGCACTCACTTTGAGTGTTTTTCAAATTGACGTTCAGTGCGACGTAGCTGAATTCGTGAGAATTCAGCCGGCTTTGATGATCGTCTGAAGTCTTACGACTTCAGCTACACCCCAAAGTGAGAACCAGGGGGCTAACGCCGCCCCGCTCCGAAATGCGGAAGAGGACTTACGTCCAAGAAGCTCGAATTGAAAATCTGCCCACAACGAATCGAGACCGCCATGCTCAACAAATTCAAACCGGCCATTCTCAAGACGCTGGACTTGTCGCTGATCCTCGGCGCGGCCAGCACGACGATCTTCTACGGGATCGTGCTTCAGCCGTCGTTTCACGACACGCTGTTGGCACGTTATGCCACCGAGCATCCCGTGGACTACGTCATCGTGGCGCTGTTCTTCTGGGGGATCGCCGACATCGTGTTGAAGACGTTCGCGTTCCCGCGCGAAAGTTTCGCTCTGCGCGAGGAGTGGCTACCACCGAGGAACGGTCGCGAACCGGTGGCTCATGCGCACGAGATGCTGAAGGCGATTCAAGCCAAGCCGCTCTGGCTGATCGAGTCGAAGATCGGGCAGCGCGTCGCGCAGGCGCTCGGCTACGTGATTGAAAACGGTTCGGCCGAAGACTACCGCGAGCATCTGAACTACTTGTCCAGCCGGGGCGAGGACACGACTCACGCCCGCTATTCGCTGGTCCGGTTCATCATCGCCATCAGTCCGGTCCTCGGGTTCCTCGGGACGGTCGTTCACTTCGGCACGGCACTCAGCGGGATCTCGTTTGACGAGATGGCCGATCGGCTCCCCGTCGTCGTGTCCGAGATGGGCGAAGCGTTCAACACGACCACCGTCGCGCTGGCCACAGCCATGACGATGATGTTCGCGTTGTTTGTCTGCGAACGAATCGAACACAGTTTCGACGGCTTTATCGACCGCTTCATCGAACGCGAACTGCTCAATCGCTTCGAGGTGAAGCACGCCAATCTCACGCCGTTCCTGAACATGGTTCAGGCGGCCAACGATGACGCGCTGCACATCATGGCCGCGACGTTCGATCGCCAAGTCGCCGTCTGGACTCAAAGCATGGAGAGCCTCTTCCAACGATTCGACGACCGTCAGAAACAGGAAGCGGCGGCATGGACCACGGCGCTGAATGTCCTCGAACAGCGACACGAGTCGCTCGACACCAAGAGCGACAACCGACTGCTCAACATGCTGACTCAGGTCGAGACTCGGCAGAGCCACCACCTGACGCACATCGAAAAGACGCTGCAAGGCGTCGGTCTGTTGCGAGACGACTTCAAAGAGATCGGCCGGACGCTGCAAGCCATCTCGCACGGCGAAGGGAAGCTGACCGAGCTGCAACAGTCCCTCAGCGACAACCTCCGCGTACTGCACCAAACCGCCCAGATCGACGACGCCCTGCACGGCCTCACCGCCGCGATCCATCTCCTGACCACCCGCCACCGCCAAGGCGGTTCGCCCGAGTCCATTGCCGCGTGACGCGAGAGTTGTGTCGTGCCTGTCTGGCATACATCGCGAGCGATTAGGGGTCAGGTGGTTCAACGTTCATTTTTCGCCGTGAGTTCGCTGAAGACATTCCGCGATATCGAGTCGGCGAAAAATGAACTTTGAACCACCTGACCCCGGCTTCCCCCCGATTCGTACCTCGCAATCGCGACGTGTTGCCTTTTCACAACATTGTCCCGCCGAGGCTGCGATTGCGAGCTACGTTTCTCCTTGCGGGGAGAACTCACGCGCGAGCGAGGCCCGATAATCCGTACAGACGGTTGGACTCGACTCCGACGCATCCGACAGAAGTGGTGAGCCGGGCGGCGTAAGCCCCCGGACTTTTGTGATTGCAACTAAGAATCCGGGGGCTTACGCC
>JAYTQJ010000722.1:0-2889 GCA_043746775.1 Schlesneria sp. | reverse complement strand
CTGGGTGAGGAGCAGCAGCAACTCTCGAAGCACCTGCGCAGCCGGCAAGAGGTCGGGCACATCCTGCGCGAATCGGGAGCGCAAGTCATCGAGTTCCGAGCGTCGATCGTGATTGGTTCCGGCAGTCTGTCGTTCGAGTTGATTCGAGCACTCGTTCAAAAGCTGCCGGTGATGCTCTGCCCGAAGTGGGTCTCGACGCCGTCGCAGCCGATCGCGATTGAGGACTTGTTGAGCTACCTGCTGGCCGCGATGGATTTGTCGGACGGGCCGAGCGACATCTTTGAGATCGGCGGTCCCGACCAAATGTCTTACAGCGAGATCATGCGCGAGTACGCTCGGCAGCGCGGGCTGACACGCTGGATGATCTCGGTGCCGTTTCTCTCGCCGCGTTTGTCGAGCTTGTGGCTGGGACTCGTGACTCCGGTTTACGCCCGCGTCGGCCGCAAGCTGGTCGATAGCCTGCGCAATCCAACCGTTGTGACGAACTCGCACGCGAGTGATGTCTTCACGATTCGCCCGCGCGGCGTCAGTGAGGCTATCGCGCGAGCGCTCGTCAACGAAGACCATGAATTGACGGCCACGCGCTGGTCCGACGCGCTCAGCGCATCAGGCCGACCCAAACGCTGGGGTGGAATCCGATTCGGCACGCGGTTGGTCGATTCGCGCGAAGTTGAAGTTGGCGTCCCGGTCGAAGCGGCGTTCGCTCCGATTCAACGGATCGGCGGCCAGACCGGCTGGTACTACGGCAACTGGTTGTGGCGACTTCGCGGTTGGCTCGATTTGCTCATCGGTGGAGTCGGTCTGCGCCGAGGTCGGCGCGATCCTGTGGAACTCAAGAATGGAGACACCGTCGATTGCTGGCGTGTCGAATCGCTGGAACCCGATCGCCGTCTGCGGCTGGTTGCGGAGATGAAACTTCCCGGCCGAGCGTGGCTCGAATTTGAAGTCGAACCCACCGCAAGCGGTTCGCGCATTCGACAGACGGCTGTGTTCGATCCGGTCGGACTCACCGGCTTGGCCTATTGGTACACGATCTACCCGCTGCACGAATTTCTTTTCGGCGGCATGTTGAACGGCATCGCGACGACCGCTCGCCAATCCGTCGCACCAGCGACAACGTGGCAACCGTCAGCGCTGCGACAAGTGGCATGGCTGATCGGCTTCATCGCGGTCTGCTTCGCCTCGGCCGGCTTGGGCGCGGCAGCGACATCAACGTCCGTCGGCGGCTGGTATCAAACGCTGGCGAAGCCGAGTTGGAATCCGCCGGCCTGGCTCTTCGGCCCCGTCTGGTCGGCGCTGTACTTGATGATGGCCGTCGCCGCTTGGCTCGTGTGGCGAGTCCACGGGTGGAGTGTCGCTCGATCTGCGTTGATCTGGTTTGGCATTCAGCTCATGCTCAATATCCTTTGGTCGTTTCTGTTCTTCGGAATGCAACGCCCCGGCCTCGCCTTCGCTGAGATCATCGCGCTGTGGCTCGCCATCGTTGCCACCTGCCTCGTGTTTCGAGGCAAGTCCGTCACCGCCGCGTGGCTGCTGGCTCCGTACTTGGCCTGGACGTCATTCGCTCTCTTTTTGAATTTCACAATTTGGAGATTGAATTCGTAGTTGGATGCGCGGCAACGACGACCGGCGTAGGATGCCGTCTGTGTTCGGACGAACGGTCAATCAACCGCAAGACGGCATCCTACGCGCTGATGACGCGCGAATCGTTCGTCGCGGAGCGACGAGGGAATGTGTGGAGACGACGACACACATCCCTTGGGCGGCCGATGGTGTGGCGATGGTTCAATCGTCACTCCGCGGCGAAATGGTTTGGCGTGATGGCTCCGCCGAGGCGGATGGGTTGAAACCCACGGCGACCTTCGGCGGTCGCTCTGCGACCAAGGACAAGAACCAATGAGTCCTCGTTATGACACCACCGTCAATCCGGCCAACCGTGCCATTGCTGCTTGTCGTTGATCGAAAGTGCAGAACTCGGTGGCTTCGAGTTCGAGCGCCAATGCAACATGCAGTGTGTCCAACGTGCGGCAGAGTGTCGAAACCGTATGCAGGCGAGAAAGCGTCTCGGCGCGGGCGAAGATGTTGTCCCAAGGCGGCGTGATTCGGACGTAGAAGCCGCTCGCAAGGTCTTGATCGAAATCGGACAAGAGCGCCTGACGCTCGGTATCCGTCACTTCATTCCGTCCTTGCTTCTGACGAATCGCGGAGCGCATCTCCAACAGATGCAGCGGCGTGAGCACTGGCGACGAACTTTTGGCCTGAACCAGAGTGACAGCCTGCACCGCATTGGGTTCAGGCAGATAAAGCTTCAAGAGAACGCCGGAATCAAAGTAACGCATCACGCTCGATCCGCTCGCAGGTCATCCAAGATCGCTTGGGAGTCGGGCACGGTTCGCCCGCCGAAAATCGCTTTCTGCCGCGCAAGAAAATCCGGTGACGTGACGTTGATTGCGTCGCTGCCCATCGCGGCAACGGGTCTGTCCAAACCGTTCGGACGAGTCTTCAGGAAGACGAGAAAGTCATAAACTTCCTGAAGCAGTGGCTCAGGCGTTCTTTCGATTTCCAATTTCAAAGCTTGAGCGGCGTTCATGACGAATGAGTCTATGTCGCTGAATAATTCACGACAAGCAGCGAGTTGAGAATGATGCTGTCCCGCTCGTGGTCGAGATGGCGTCCGTCGCGGAGCGACATTTGATGGTCGCCGTGGGTTTCAACCCATCCGCCTCGGCGGAGCGATGACACAGGAATGATTCGTCGCGGAGCGACGATGGAAGGCGGGGGCAGCGGCGCGAATGAAATTGATCGCTGATCGTGTGGCGATGGTTCGATCGTCGCTCCGCGACGAGATGGTTTGGCGGGATGGCCGACCGTGGGTTGAAACCCACGGCT
>JAYTQJ010000721.1:0-6336 GCA_043746775.1 Schlesneria sp. | reverse complement strand
AGCTTCGACGTGACCGTGCGAGGAAGTGAAGGCTGTTTCTCATTGTCACGGCCACGTCGAAGCTCCGTGACCGTGGCACCCCATCTCCCAAATTCAATATGGCGATGGCCCTGGCGGCGACACAGAACTGACGTGACCGACAGAAGTCGAAATCACCAGAACTGAGGGCGTAGTCCGGACCCCTTGGTCCGGACGAGCCACGTCAAACGCCCGGTATTGCACCTCATTCGAGTCATTCGGCTCGTCCGGACCAAAGGGTCCAGACTGCGCTCCGACTTCTGTCGGTCACGTCAGAACTGGTTTTGACCTTCGCTTTCATCTGCCCCTATAATCCGCCCCGCCATTCAACTGCCCGTGCGCGGCCAAGTGCGAACTGATGTCGCCGTCGCCAGACTTCATCGCAACTCATCCTCACTCGACCCCAACTCAAAGGCCATCATTGATGAACTCCCCCGAAGTGGAAGCTCTTTGCGAGGCGGGTCGAGCGGCGTTGAAGGCTCGCGACCATGCCTCGGCCAACGATGCCTTCGAGAGTGCGATGGCTTTGGACTCGGACTGCATCGACGCTTACGAAGGCTTGGCGGCGGTGGCCTATCTTGATGGTGACTTACCCGACGCGATCAAGCACTACACGAAGTTGACGATGCTCAAGCCGATGGAAGGCCGGTTCCACACGAACATCGGGGCCATCTACAACCGGCTCGGCGAACACCAGAAGGCGTGCGAGGCCCTGCGCAAAGCGATCCAGCGCGACAAGAAATGTGCCGAGTCGTACTACAACCTGGGGATCGCTCAGCGCAAGCTCAAGCAGAACGCGATGGCGGTCTCGGCGTACAAGGAAGCGATTCGCCTGAATCCGAGTCTGGCCGAGGCCTACCAAAACCTCGGCAATACGTACGTTGATATGGGCAACCTGCAGATGGCGATCGTCAACTTCAAGAAGGCGTTGGAGATCAAGCCGAACTTTGAAAAGGCGCGTCACGGGTTGGAGAGTGCTGAAGCTCAATTGGCTCAGACGAAGGCCGGGGCCAACCCGTTCGGACGCTTGGTCGATGTGAATTCCAAGTCCGCTTCGAGCAAAGCTCCATCGACCGGCGGTCGCAAGCTCAACGATGCCGAGCGGTTGGAAGAGCGTGCCCGCGTGAAGAGTCTCGCCGAGGAGATCGAGCGACTCGCCAAGGGTTGCCATGATTACCTCAAGCAAAAAATGGAACCGGCTGTGATGGAAGTCGAGCGGGCCATGGCGCAAGGCGACGATGCCGCGTACACGCTTCCCGTCGCCTCCGAAAACTTCCGCACGTCGATGTACCAATGGTCCGCGCTGAGGAAGAGCCTCAAGCGGAAGGTGCAAGAACTGAAGGCCCACGAAGACTTCATGAGTGCGCCGGATGTGAAGCGGTGAGTTCAGTCCAACTCGTAGCTCAGGCGGCTCGCCTGAGCTGAGTTCTCGCCCACATTGACACATCTCAGGCGAGCCGCCTGAGCTACGAAATGCGTGCCGAATCACCAGCGGATCAAGCCGAGTCGTTCCATTTCTGCCCATGAGTTCCATGTCCGAGCCAACGCCCTCGAACCGCCGTGACTTTCTCACCGGACAAGCTGTGCGTGCTGAGTGGGAGCGAGTCCAAGACCGGCTCGCCAATGAGATCGCCGCGCCGCGCGTCACACCCGGACGCGGGCCGACGCTGCTGCTGCAAACCACCGCGATGGCGTGCGACTTCGACGTGATGCTCAACCCGGACGGACCCGACTCGCAGATCGAGTCGGCATCGGCGGCGTTGGAACTCGTCCATGAACTCGAACGGTTGATGAGCGTCTACCGCGACGACGCGCACCTCGCGACGATCAATCGCACGGCGGCGACTGCGGCAGTGGAAGTCGATACCGAACTGTTCGCGCTGTTGCGGCGAGCCGAGGGGATCGCGAACCAGACCGACGGCGCATTCGATCCGGCAGCGGGAGCACTCGTCGCATTGTGGCGTCGGTGTCGAGGTGAAGACCGCATCCCCACGGCCGACGAAATCGAAGCGGGGCTTGCGACGAGCGGTCTCCGTCACGTCCTGTTTGACGATGCGAGCCGCACCGTGCAATTTGATCGGAGCGGGGTCGAGTTCAACCTCGGCGCGATCGGCAAAGGGGATGCGGTTGATCGTGCGGGAGAACTGCTGCTTGAGCGAGGCATCTCAAACTGGCTGGTGCATGGCGGACGAAGCAGCGTCCGTGCGCAGGGGACTCACGCGGGACACGATGGCTGGCCGGTCGGTCTTCGCAACCCGCTCTTGCCGGACAAGCCGTTCGCGACGTTGCTCTTGAAAGATGCCGCGCTCTCGACGAGCGGCACGGCGGTGCAATGGTTCCGCCACGAGGGGAAACGGTACGGGCACATTCTCGATCCGCGCACGGGTTGGCCGGTCGAGACGATGTTGTCGGTCAGCGTGATCGCGCCGGATGCGGCTCTCGCCGATGCCCTCTCGACGGCCTTTTTTGTTCTCGGAGTCGAAAAAGCCCTCGCCTGCTGTCACAATTTCCCGCTCGTTGGTGCGATCTTTTTCCCGCCGCCGAAACAGGGGCAGATGCTCGAACCGATCGTTCACAATGTGGCGCAGGATCGGCTGTTTGTGGTGTAACGGATTGCGGTTAGCCGCCTGCTCAAAACCCCACCGGGCTTGCTCCGGTGGAATCAGGTCTTTGCACTACTCCATTCCAATTGGATCACGAAGTAGTGCAAAGCCCTGCGAGCCACCGGGGCAAGCCCGGTGGGGCTTTTCAACACGCGGTGAAACGATGAGTTGGAGCGAATAGAAATAGAAATTGACTCGGGCCGGTGACAACCTCGCCCCACGTAGGAAGAGAGTGATCGAGTGTCTGGTGATTTGCGAAAAATCTCGCTGTTGGCGGTGGTCTTGCTCGTGCTGCTCCGCATCTCGATTGGGTGGCACTTGATGTACGAGGGGCTGTGGAAACTGAGCACTCTCAAAACGTCCACGCCGTGGTCGGCCGAAGGCTATCTCAAGAACGCGACCGGGCCGATGCGCGGGACGTTCCGTGAGATGACCGGCGATCCGAACGATCTCAAGTGGCTCAACCATGGTCACATGACAGCCAAGTGGGATGACTGGCGTGCGCGGTTTCTCGCCCACTATCCCGGTGTCGATCAGCCGAACAGCGTGAGCAAGCAACCCGTGCAGGATCGGCTCAACCGACTGATGGACGGACAGGATTCGTTCGCGGTCGCGTTGGAGTCGCTTCCTCCCGACTTCGATCTCGCCAACGTCGGCGGTGTTAGCAAGAAGGCAATCCGGTACGACGCGAAAGCCAAGCGGCTGATCGTCGATGGCAAATTGCACCTGCTGCCCGTCGAACGAGATCGCCTCGTCGATGCCGCCGAGAAAGCGAAGCCCGAAGACAAAGCGGCACAGGCTCCGTTCGACGACTTCATCAAGGCGGTCAAAGAAGTCGCGAAACAGTCGTCACGGTTGTCGTTTCACGAGCGACTGACCGCGTTGTTGAAGCAGGACCCCGAGCGAGTCGGTGTGATGCTGAAAGCCAATGCGGGCGGAAAAGGGGGCGACGAAGGCGATGCGTCGGGAAGCGACTCCGCCTCAAAACAAACGCCCGTCGTGATCGGTGACGTGGACAAGTACAAAAACTATCTCGCCTTCTACGAACAACAGTATGCGAAGGCGAAGACGAAGTCCGACTGGGACCATCTCGGCAAGCAGTGGATCGAGGTCCAGCAACTGCGCCGCGATCTGGTGGGGCCGGTGCAGGCTCTCGAATCCGAGCTGTTCACGTCAGCGGAGGAACTGCTCAGCGTCGAGCAACTCGCAGCCGGACCGGTTTCCCCCGCCGCCAGTCCGATCCGCAGCATCAATCTCCGAACGATGTGGGGGCTGACGATCTTCGGCCTGCTGTTGATGCTCGGCCTGTTCACGAGGCTCTCCGCACTCGGCGGTGCCGCGCTCCTCACGCTGTTCTATCTTGCCATGCCACCGTGGCCCGGCGTGCAAGAGATCCCGAGCATCGAACACAATCTGTTCGTGAACAAAATCTTCGTCGAGATGGTCGCGCTGCTGGCCATTGCCGCGATGCCGAGCGGAAAGTGGTTCGGACTGGATGCCGCAGTGTCGGTGCTGTTCACACGGCGACCGAAGGGTGAACCGAAGAAAAAGTAGACGAGAATGCGAACTTGGCTTCGGAGCGGGGGACGTGAGTCCCCTGAATCGGGCTGTGACTGCTAACCATGCGGATTCAGGGGACTCACGTCCCCCGCTCCGAGAAGACTTTGGGTTCCACACAACATCTGGACGGGCAAGAGTGCTCGTCCTACGACTGACACATGAAGGAGATCACCATGAAACTGACCCCAGAACAAGAACAACTCGGCCGAGAGAATTTCCATGAAGCGGTGTCGTTCACGCGACGCCAGTTTCTCGTGGGCGCGGCGGCCGCCGTGCCCACACTCGGCGCGGCCTACTTCGGTTACGGGGCCATTCAAGGGAACCCGGTCAAAGTCGGCTTCATCGGGACGGGCGACGAAGGCTCGGTCCTGCTGACACAGCATCCGCCCGAATACATGGACATCGTCGCCTGTGCCGACTTGCGACCGAAGAACCAAGTCCGGGCACTCAACGGGGACGGCAACGAAGTGCGCTGGGGGCTGATCCGCAAGCTCGGGCGCGAATCGGCTCTCAAAGTGAAAATCTACAAGGACCACAAGGAACTGCTCGCGAAGCATCCCGAGATCGAAGCGGTCGTCATCGCCGTGCCGCTTTGTCAGCACGCCCAAGTCGCGATCGACTGTCTCAAAGCGGGTAAGCATGTCCTGACCGAGAAGCTGATGGCGCACACGGTCACGCAGTGCAAGGAGATGATCCGCGTCGCACGGGCCGAGAAGAAACTGCTCGCTGTCGGACATCAGCGTCACTACAACGTTCTCTACGACAACGCCAACTCGTTGATGCGCAGCGGGCTGATGGGCGACCTCAAGTTCATCCGGGCGCAGTGGCATCGCAACAACAGCTTCCCCGGCGTCGATGGCTGGCGACCGGGCGGGTACACCGCCGAATCGTTCAAGAAGAAGTTTGCGGTGGACATCGAAGAACTGACGGCCCGCGCCAAAGAGAAGAACCTGTCGGTTGATGAGTTCCTCCAAAAGGACTTCGGCTATCCGTCGATGGAACGGCTCGTCAACTGGCGGCTGTACAACAACACCGGTGGCGGACTGATGGCCGAGTTGGGGAGCCATCAACTCGACGCGGCGAGTATTTTCCTCAACAAGGTGCAGCCAATCGCCTGCTTCGGCTACGGCGGCAAGAACTATTACGGCGTGAAGGGGATCGGCACGGCCGATCAGCAGGGCGACGACCGCGACGTGGACGATCACGTCTATATGACGTTCGAGTTCCCCGGCCCGCACTACGCCGACGACAAGAACGATGTCTGCATCGTCACGTACTCGTCGATCAACACGAACTCGTTCAGCGGAGACCCGTATGGTGAGACCGTCTTCGGCAGTCGTGCCACGCTCGTGATGAAGCAAGAGACCGAAGCGATGCTCTATCGCGAGGGCGTCGGTTCCTCGACCACGAGCGCCGATCAACGGCTGTACGTTCTCAATGGGAACGACGGCCAGCCGGCGATCAGTGCCAGCGCGAGTCTCGGCCCGTCCAAACAATCGGCCGTCGCCGACATCGGCAAGGTCAGTCGCGGCTACACCGAAGAGATGGAGCACTTCGCTCACTGCATCCGCACCAACAACTTCGGCAAGATCGCCGAAGGTGGTCTGCGCTGTCCGGGCGAGCAGGGGATGAAAGACGCGATCATGGCGCTGTCGTCCAACATCGCGATGAAGAGCCGCAAACGGATCGTCTTCAAACCCGAATGGTTCGACGCCGACAGCGACGCGGCTCCCGAGACCGACCCGGAATTGGTGGGCTGATCTGGGTGAGGGCAGATCTTGGACAAAGACAGAATGATGTGGGGCAGAATGATAAAGGCGAAGAGAAGGCCAAGAAGTCCACTTGGGTCTCGTTCAATGAATGCCGCCCTCCTGCTCTTCATCATTCTGTGGCACATCATTTTGTCTTTGTGTTGACCAGAGCCGCGACCCAGTGCGAGCGATCTCACTGAGTCGCGGCCTTTGTGTTTGAGGAGCATCACGAACATGGCTCGCTGGCCGGACGAACGGAGAGCCAATCTGATCGCTCTTCTGCTGGTGTTTGTGTTGTTTCCCGTGCTGTGCTGGCTGTCGTGGCGGTGGCTGACGCTGCCGTAGCAACTGATTTAAAAAGTAACCCGCCGCGTCAGCGAGGGCGATTCCACGTTGGATATCCC
>JAYTQJ010000720.1:0-6342 GCA_043746775.1 Schlesneria sp. | reverse complement strand
AGTCCCGTTGATACATCGTGTCAGTTGATCGCCGCCGCGTCGCGGCGGCGGACTATGGTCTGTTCGTCGAGGACGGCAAGGGCAACCGGTGTCAGTTGATCGCCGCCGCGTCGCGGCGGCGGACATGGTTCACTACGGCAAAGGCAGAAAGGTGGCTCGGTGTCAGTTGATCGCCGCCGCGTCGCGGCGGCGGACCGCCGTGGTGGTAACTCGATGCGGCCTTGAGTGTTGAAGGCCCTGTTGCGAGCGTGGCTCGATTCGAGGGCTTTCGAGGTCTAACAATTCGTGAATTCGGAGCATAACTCCCATCCTGTCATGGTTCGCGAGCGACCTCCGGGGGAGGTCGCGCCACCGAGATGCTCGCGGCGGATTTGCGCGATGCAAAAGTCCGCCACCGCAACGCGGCGAATTGTCAAAGACCATTCCTTCCGAGTCCCGTGTCAATTGACCGTCACCGCGTTGGTGGCGAGCGACTAACACTGGTCGTCCTCAACGGACGCGGAAGCGATCAACTCCTCGGTGCCTGAGCCAGCGAAGGCGATGACACGTTCCGAGAAAAATGCCTTCCTGTCGAAGGCGGCGTGAATCTATCGCAGGAGATTTCGACAAGCAATCGGGTCACTCATCGTCGCGCGGTAAGCCTTCACTCAATTGACGCAGAACCCGGATTGCACGCCAACGCACGAGATTTTCGTAGGTCGCGTATTCGTGCCATTCGCAGTCATGCGGTCGCTGTCTCGACAAGAATCGCCAGAGGTTGACGACCGACTTTGCGTTGGCACCTTTCTTGGCTGCGGCGTGGTTCTTCTTGGCTTCGTCGTGCCCAGCCTTGGCAGCCACTTCCAATTTCAGAGCAGCCTCGTGAGACAACAACGACTTCCCGCGCTGGCCCTTCTTTGCCTCCTTCGATTCTGCTTTCGCGGAATCCCATTTCGCTCTCGCTTCTTCGATCAACTTAGATGCGGCTTGGACCTGTTCGTCGTCGGCTCGATTGAGCGGTCGACCGCCCGCGAGCTCACTTTGATAGTGGCCTGACTTCACTTCGCCGACGCTCCAATCCTTTAGGCATGCTGCTCCCGCCGTTGATTTCTCGGCCGGGACGCGCCAGCCATTGGCATCGAGACCCGCTGGGACGTACCACCACGCGCCGTGCCAGTCAGGGTCGAGCAGCGCCTTCAGGCCGATGTTACCCGCCGCGTTCAAATCGGCCTGCACACCCGGCGGCCCCTTCATGGAACCCTGCGACGGAACATTCTCCGTGCCAACGAAGATGTCGCCCCCCTTTTGCGGGATGCGTGCGAACCAACTCGCCGCCTTGTTCGCCTGTCGGTCGGTCAGCTTCCGCAAGTGATCGAACAGATCGACCACATAGCGATCCCATGCGGTTCCCGATTTAGCGCGTGCTTTGTCTCGCGCGAGTTCAAGCCTCTTCAACCAATCGTCGGGTCGCGGTTCATCCTTTGCCGCGATGTCCTTCAACAAATTCTTGATCGCCTGTCGAACGTGTCGGCCGGGCTTGCCGTTCGGATCACCGAGAAACTCAGCGACCGGCACATCGACACAACGCACTCCGGGCGCGCCCGTCCGAAAGTCCTGCCGAGACGTGTAGCCCGGCTGGACCTCGCGCAGATGCAGTCCGTGCAGTTGGCACTGGTCGGTCAGATGTTTCTTCACTTGAGCCGAAGCCCATGTCATGAGCTGCCGATTCTCGCGGCGAGTCTGCAATTCGTCGGGGCGATAGTGAGTCAGGTTCTCGATGACGACGGCATGACACGGCGCGAAACGAGGATCGGCGATCCGTTCGCGCGGGCGTTGCAGTTGCTTGCCCTTCTCGGTTCGCGATCGCTCGATCCCAACACCGAGTGCGGCTTCGGCGATGCGACTGGCGAGTTGCTTCACTCGGTTCTGCCGCATCCGTTCGAGCGCATCGAGTGTCCGCTGTCCGAAGCCTTCGCCTGCCGGATCGGGTTTCTTGCCATCGGGCTTCTGCCGAGTGAAGAACGCTTTCTGGACTTGGTACAGCGACTTGAAGGTCGCGATGCGACTCAGCGAGAGACCGCCGACATGACGAATCGAACGATCCTTCTTTTTGCCGCGCGGCATGATCCAGCGGCTGAGCGATCGCAGACGCTTTTGCCACTGCTCATCACGAGTCACCCACGCTTGTTGCCACTCGGCAGAGAGTTTCGTCCGGCTCTCTTTCGCAAGCCGTTCGGCAACGGGTTTCAGTTGCTCGCGCCGTTTGGTGCGAGCAGTCTTCCGCTGCGGTCCAGTCAGATCCTCGGCGTCTTCCTCCAGCGTGATGCCCGTCAATCGCGGCTCGATGTGCTGCTCCCAAGCCGTATTGGCGAACTCATCCTTCCAGCGCGATGACTTCGCCAACTCATGCCAGATATCGAGCAAACCAACCAAGTGCTCGACGAGCGTGTCGCCCTCCAACTTCACCGGCGACCGGTTCCCCATGCCCAACCGTTCTGTCGCGATCATCCCAGCGGCGATTCGGGCGTAATCGCCGTGATTCCGCAACGCCAGACGCACGGTGCGCACGGCATCAGACATGAGTTCGTCGATTCGCCAGTCGGCCGCTCGGCGCGGCTCGCGACGCTGATAACCGAGTTCGTCTTCGAGTGTCTCGACAAGACGACGATCGGCGTCTCCCAGCTTGGTCATGCGAGCCGGTTCGTCTTCACCTTGCAACTTGATGAGAAACTGTCTGTCGAGCCGCGCCCACGGCGTAGGATGCGGCGAACCATCGGACAACGTGTCGTCCGCGAGGCGTCGATAAACGACGCGGCCTCGCTTCTCGCCCCCTTGCTCACCGCGCGGCACAAACCAATACAGCGCGTCGCGCGAAGGTACGCCAAAATCTACCTGCGCACACGCGGCTTGAAGCTCCCTCGTCGAGATCGCCTCCCACACCGCGCACGCCGCCGCATACCGATGCCCAAGATCGACCGAGAGGACGCGCAGGTTGGGAAGATGCGACAGGATTTGTCTTGCTCGTCCGGCGCGACCTGTGTCGAAGAGTGGATGCCAAAATGGGTATGCCAATCCTCGCCATTCGTCACGGGATTGGCTCGGTTTCGTGACGACTTCTCCGCGAGCGACGTCGATCAGCGATTTACCCGGATGAGATGCGGTGTACTGGTCAGCGAACTTCATCCACGGCCCCTGCGGCTTCAATCGCGCCGAGTAGGTGACCAGCCAATGCAGCCGAGCGATCATCTTGGTGACTCGCGCATTGCGTTCGGGCGGCGAAAGTTTCTTGCTCTTCACGCCATCGCGAATGTCGGCGATGTGATTCAGTTCGGCACGCGGAGCTTGCAAGCGACCGTTCCATTCCTTCAGACCGAGCAATCCCATCACGTCGAGCTGCGAGTCGGCCTTGGCGTTTCCGGCCGCCAAAGCGAGTCGGTTCGCGCGCGTCACGGGCACTGGATTCGGCGAGCCGGAGGGCGTCAGCCCCCGGACTTGTTGTTCGTGTGAGGTCCGGGGGCTGACGCCGCCCGGCTCGCCTGTTGCGTGACTCGCGGAACCAGCGTCTGGCCCCGTCAATTCGTTTCGCAGACGCTTGGACTGCCACGTCAGCGACCTGTCTTCGAGAGTTCGCCCATCCCACAACTTCATCCGCAGACCTTGCTGTGATTGCAGCCAAGCCAGTTCGCGCTGTGATTCATTCAGCGAGCGTTGCACCAGCACAAGCTTTTCCTGCGCGGCTTCGCGCTTCTCGTCGGTCTTTGCTTTTTCGATCGCCAGCAAAGCCTTGGAGACATCGGCTTGGCGACGCTCGACTTTGGCTTGAGCCGCCGCGAGTTTGCTGCCGACTCGATGCGCAGCGAAGTCGATGCTCCAACGCGACTCGCCGAAATCGCAGAAGACCGGATGCCGCAGTTCGTCGGGATGCCGATAGGCCGGCACCTTGAAACGGCGTTTGTTGTGCTCGGCTTCCCGCGCGGCCACATAGTCCTTCAACGGCTGAGCGTTCGGCTGACCATCGACGAACCAGACGAGCTTCGCCTCGTCTTGAGCCAGAGCTTCGTAGAGCTGATTGTCGCCGGGCTTGTCGTTCTCAGGATCGGCCTGAACTTCGCGAGCCGCAGTGATGCGATCATCGACCGTCTTGAACTTCGCACTGCCCCATTTGGCGACGACATCCGCCCAATCCGAGATCGCCCCTTTGCGGATGCGGTATCCGTCATCGTCCGCTGTGCCGGTGTCACGGGATCGGTCGCGGCAAAACTGATCGAGCCACTCAACGATCGCAGGCTGCTCCCTCTTCAGCGTGTCGATCTTCCGAGCGTCTTTTTCAAACTCGTTCCGTTCGCCCTCAGCCAACTTGATCCACGAATGCGTCTGCGAAACTCGCCGCGCCGCGTGGTCGAGCATGACGGAAAACTCCCAATGACGAGCGGTTTGGCTTTCGGTGTCGATGTAGGTGAACCCGCCCGCCGCTTCGACGTCTCGCAACAACGCATCGGTCCATTCGCGGTGCCCTTTGCCTCCAACATTGCTCCTTTTCTTCGCGACTTGCTCGTCGGACCAAGTTGCCAACTGCGCGAAGTCGATTCCCTCAGGAACTCGATCCTCGTTCAACGAGGCGACGATTCGCTCAAACGCCGTCTGCACTTTGTTCGATGGGCCAGAGGTTGCAGCTAACCGATCTGATAATTCCGGCTTGTTCAAGGCTTGGGTCAGCGAATTTAACATAGCGGAAGCTGATGTTGGTGTGGCCTTGATGATGGTTCGGCACCACGCCGCAAACCCATCGTACTCGTCGGCAATCGCTGTGAAGTCGGCCCCCTCACCTTCGCCAAAGCGATTGCTCAACCAACCACCCGCCTTGATAACCAAGTCTTTGGCTTTGTCATCGGTAGCGGGTTTCGCATCTGCCTCACCATCTTCCTTGTGCGCCTTCTCATTCTCATCGACGGGCGCATCGGCCGTACAGAGATAGCTGTCCGCGTCGCCGAAGAACCGGTCGAACACGTCCCAAATCTCGGTGCGATTGAGCGACGAACCAACTCGTTTTACGGTCGCGTTAAAGGCGCTGCTGCGATTCACCCAGACGGCTCTTTCGCGAATGCTGGCTTTCAATGAGTCGCCGCAGTCACGGAGCCAATCGCCGATTTCGGACTCAGCGACACCGCGATCCTTCAGAATTGTTCGCAGAGCCTCGACCGTCTGCGGCACTCCATCACGGACAAGAACGAAGTGAGCGACCGGTGCGTCATGCTCGGTTTCGTGAGACTCCACCGACAACCACGACAGCGCGAGGATGATCCGCCGGTGACGACGTTCCGCATCCGTCGGTTCGCGATCCGGCTTGCCTTTACCAACTGGAACCTTCGCATCCGCGAGCGTGTGACACAGCCCGCCCCGCAACGTCAGCAGCCAGTCGCCAAACGCCTTCGCCCCGCGATTGACCGCAACGTGAGTTTTCCAGAGTGTCTCGCGCCAAGATTGGTCATCGGGAGAAGCGCCTCGCAGGCGGAGCGTGTAGGCTCGCTGAGTGGTGGGGAGGTCGGGCATGGTGGTGGTCTCTCAGTGGCGATGCCGCCTGAAGGCGGGACTACGAACGTCGGCGTTCCGCATTTGGAGTGCGGGGTGTCAGCACCGCTTGGGAGGATCTCGCTGTGGCCGTTGAAAAGCGGGGCTGACACACCGCACTCCAAAGGGGGCGGAATTGTGAACAGGCTACGGCTGAAACTGCGGCAGTGAAAGCAACACGGTTGGCGAGCCGAAGGGCGTCAGCCCTCGGACTGGCTTCGAGTGGTCTGCGTCCGGGGGCTGACGCCGCCCGGCTCGCCAGAATGAAATCAGCCGCCGGGCGCTAGCCCCGGTTGTTGCCGCGCGAACCGGACGCTATCGCGTTCCGGCTCAGATCACGACCATGCCTTGCAGCGGTTCGCTCAGCGATTGGCCGAGGACGGTGGTGGCGGTGCGGGCGGTCGTTTCATTCTCGCCGAGGTCGATGATGACGACTTGGTCCTCGCGCTGGTTCATCTGCTCTTCGAGTTCGGTTTGCAGGCGGACTCGGTCAATCGGCTTCAACACGCAGAAGAAGACCGAGTATTGCCACGGCTCGCCGTAGCCTTGGCAGACTTTGTGGACGTGGCGCAGCCGCTTCGGGTCAGCGATGTCGTAGCAGACGAGGTAGCAGTGTCGCATGATGTGGTCTCTTTGGAGTGCGGGATGTCAGTCCCGCTTTGGATTGCGGCGGAGCCGCTTTCTTTGGTTCATGTTGTTGAATGCCTAATTTCCAAATCCCGAAGGTTTGACGGAGGTCTCGCCCCAGACAATCAGCCGGAACGCGCTAGCGTCCGGTTCGGATTCATGGCAACC
>JAYTQJ010000719.1:0-15093 GCA_043746775.1 Schlesneria sp. | reverse complement strand
TTTGCTCGACGCATCTTTCTGCCTCTCTCTTTCTGTCTCCCTCTTCTTTACACGGCTCAATCGGGGAGGGAGACAGAAAGAGAGAGGCAGAAAGATGGCAGAGCGAAGAGCTGGACTGGCAAGTGGTCGATCCTGCAAATGAGTGTGTTGCCCTGAATGAGACGCCTGGCACTCAAAGGTCACTCTCGGACTAAAGCAGGCACAGACCCTTAGCCGCCCGTTGCAAAGGTAGGACGGGCAAGAATGCCCGTCCTACAGGGTTATTCAACAGGCTGTTCGCTTGCGTGATTGCTGGCGGGATACTCAACTCACAAAGGTCTCTTGGCGTTGGCAGGTCGCAGTCCGCCGGTGGCTGAAGTCACTCACGACGAGTGCGAAGTCCAGGATCGGGTTTGCCTCTCCCCTCGAAACAGCCGAACGAAACCACTCCCGAAGAATGACGAGGTTCATCCATGAAATTGTTTGTCGTCCTGATGCTGTC
Organism: Schlesneria sp.; assembly: GCA_043746775.1. Classification (GTDB taxonomy): domain Bacteria; phylum Planctomycetota; class Planctomycetia; order Planctomycetales; family Planctomycetaceae; genus Schlesneria. Next base: position 14,612 of record JAYTQJ010000719.1, on the reverse strand, counting down.
GCTGTAGACCATCGTCTCTGTTCACGCGGCTGAGCGGCCCAACGTGGTCATCATTTTGGCGGACGATTTGGGGCGGGGGGATTACTTGGCGTTTGGGACGAAGGACATTCGGACTCCGGGCATCGACCGGCTTTGTCGTGAGGGGCTGACGTTCGGCAACTTCTACGCGAACTCGTGCGTCTGTTAGCCGACTCGCAGGTTCGGACGAGTTGCATCTGTCCGTGAGAGGCGAGTTGTTCTCGAATGCGACCGACAACAGGTTGACCGAATCCGAATGTCGAACTGAGTTCGACTACGCACCAGACTCGATAATCGCCGGAACGAGGAAGTGTTCGCCGTCAGAGCGAGGAGCATTGCTCAGGGCTATCGCGCGGGGTAACGACTCGATAACGATGTCGGTCCGCAGGACGTTGGACAATTCAACGGCGTGGACCATCGGCTCAATGTTGGTCGTATCGACTTCATTGAGGACATCCACGTAGCCCAAAATTGCGGTGAGGTCCGCTGTCAATGACGCGACCTCAGCTTCGGAGACCTTCAGTCGGGCGAGAGACGCCACTTTGCGAACGTCATCGGGAGTCGGTTGCATGTCACCACCAATGCAAAGGCCCGGCTTGGTTCAAGCCGGGCAACTCATCCAGTCAAAAAGTTTCGATTGAGAGGCCAACCGCCCCATATCACAGGCGGAACGCCTTGGTTTTTGGGCGTGGAGACAAGGCTCAACTGAGGAAACTCGTACCGAGGTGGCTCACGCTACCGGTGCTTTATCGACGGTAAACGGCTTGCGCACGACCCGCTTCACGACCAAGCCGCCTCGAATGCACTTGGCACAGACGCGAACCTTGGTGGATGTTTCGCCGGTTTGCATCCGGAGCGATTGCAGGTTTGGGCGGAACCAGCGTTTGGTGATACCAGTCGTTTTGCGACCGTTACCGCCAAGGTACTTCGCCTTACCGCGTTCGACTTTCGAGTTACCTCGAACCGGCTTCTTTCCACAGATTGAACACTGAGCACCCATCGCGTCACCTTTTTGATCTCGGCGGTCGAGAGTCGCCGAAAACGGCGTCGCAACCTTGAACTCCAATGAAACCACATCCTTGCGGGGGCGGGAGTATAACGGCGACGCCTTCCGATGCAAGCGGGCCGAGTCCCATCATGCAGACCGCCACACATTAGGCAGGGGCGATCTCATAATTTGCCTCGCCAGCTCAGAAACCGATTGCACTTGGGCGTTGGGTGAGTTTTGCGGTTCTAAAGAGTGGATGTGCCCGATGCGTGGTGCGGGTCGCGGAAGGCGGACCTGCTGGAACTGCTGGAGCGGCGGCGAATGAGAACTTTTGGTGGACTGTGGTACGGAATGAATTGTTCATGGAATCACCGATCAACTGCCGTAATAATGCTCAGCCGTTGGTCAGAACGGATTTCCGGCCTCTCCCGCCTATTGTGGCATTCGGTTGCATGGAAACTGGATGCCTCACATCTGGACGACTCCGCTCGCAGACATGTCTCGCACGGACCAACCCCCTCTTCGCTCCGCCGCACTCCGGCTGAATCTGTTTCGTGAATCTGCGGCGATCTCCGCAAGCGGACGCTTCGTGCGCGGTGGGATGTCGATTTCATCACGGTCGCTGGCTCGCTTGTCGCGACCGCTTGCTTGCGCTGCGCGGCTCCTTGCTCACGCTGCGGGTTGGTGTTGCGGGCGACGATTGCCAGCCGCTCGTGTTTGCGGCGAAACCTTGTGCCAAGTACGGATGCCGATCACTGGTCTCGTTCGAGTTGCAGGTGCCAATCCATGCGAATTCTGAAAGTCCTCGCGCTGCGAGGCCCCAACATTTGGTCGCGGCACACGGTTCTGGAGGCGTGGGTCGAGCTAGGCCCGCTCAAGGATTCATCGTCGGCGACGTTTCCCGGTTTCAACGACCGGCTGATGACTTGGCTACCGTCGATGATCGAACATCGATGCAGCGTTGGGGAACGGGGCGGTTTTTTTCAGCGGCTTCGCTGGGGAACATATCTCGCGCACATTTTGGAACACACGACGCTTGAACTGGAAACGTTGTCGGGAACACCGGTCGGTTACGGTCGGGCGCGAGAGACCTCTCAGGAGGGACTGTACAAGGTTGCCATTCGCTACCAAGAAGAGACGCTCGGGCGGGCGTGCCTCGAAACGGCTCGTGAGTTGTTGATGGCCGCCGTGTTCGACTTGCCCTTCGATATTGAGGGAAATCTGAAGCGGCTGCGTGAACTGGCGGATCGCGTCTGCCTTGGCCCCAGCACGATGGCGATCGTGGATGCAGCGCGAAACCGCAATATCCCGGTGCGGCGATTGAACGCCCGCAGTCTTGTTCAGCTCGGGCAGGGAGTGAGGCAGCGGCGCATCTGGACCGCCGAGACGGACAACACGAGTGCGATCGCCGAGTCGATCGCTCAGGACAAGGATCTCACCAAGACGTTGTTGCGGTCGGCAGGCATTCCGGTTCCGGAAGGACGCGAAGTCGAAAGCCCCGAGGATGCTTGGGAGGCGGCCAAGGAACTCGAAGGCTCCGTGGTCATCAAGCCGACAGATGGCAATCACGGGCGTGGCGTCTTCATGGACTTGACCAACGAACAGCAGATCAAGACGGCGTACTTGGCCGCGATCAAGGAGGGATCGGGTGTTCTGGTCGAACGATTCGCGCCTGGCTCTGAACATCGGCTCCTCGTGGTTGGCGGAAAACTTGTCGCGGCGGCACGCGGCGATGCGACGGAAATGATCGGCGATGGGCAACACACCATCGCCGAACTCTTGGAGTCGCAGATCAATTCCGATCCGCGGCGCGGAGAGGACGAAAACTGCCTGCTGGGCAAAGTGAAAATCGATGCACTGCTGACGGTGGAACTGGAACGGCAGGGATATACGCCAGTGTCGGTTCCCGCCGTCGGAGTGCGCGTGACGATCCGACGCCACGACGTGCCGACGATTGATGTGACCGATAGCGTGCATCCGTCGATCGCCGAACACGCCGTCCAAGCGGCCCAGGTGATTGGGTTGGATGTCGCGGGATTGGATCTCGTCGTGGAAGACATCGGTCGCCCTTTGGAAGAGCAGCGGGGCGTGATCGTCGAGGTCAACGCCGGCCCTGGGTTGTTGATGCACTTGAAGCCAAGCGCCGGTAAGCCACGTCCCGTGGGCGAGGCCATCTTGGCGACACTGTTTCCCAACCCGGAAGACAATGGCCGGATACCGGTCGTTTCCATCACCGGAACCAACGGGAAGACGACCTGCACGCGGATGGTCACGTCCATCCTCAAGGCCGCAGGCCATTACGTTGGGACGACGTGCAGCGACGGCGTCACGATTGATGGTCGCGTTATCGATCAAGGGGACTGCGCCGGGCCACGCAGTGCGAAGAACGTCCTGCTGAATCCGCTGGTTACGGCGGGGGTGTTTGAAGCGGCGCGTGGTGGCATCCTGCGCGAGGGACTTGGGGTCGATAAGTGCGACGTGGCGATCGTCACCAACATTGGTGAGGCCGACCATCTCGGCAAGTCATTCATTGACTCCCCGGAAGACATGTTCAAGGTGAAGCGGACGCCGGTCGATGTCGTGCTGCCGACGGGAATGGCCGTTCTCAACGCGACCGATCCACTCGTCGTGAACATGGCGGAACTGTCTGCCGGTGGCGTGACGTTCTTTGCCCGTGATCCCGATCACCCCGTGATTCAACAGCACCGCGCATCCGGCCTGAGAACCGTCGTCGTTCGCGATCGCCACGTCATGCTCTGCGAGGGAACTCAGGAAACGTCGCTCATCTCCGTGGACGAACTTCCCTGTACACACGCGGGTCGCGTTGGGTTTCAGATCGAGAACGTCCTCGCTGCCGCAGCGGCTGGCTGGGGACTGGGAATCGCCCCCGAACAGATTGCCAGCGGGCTTCAAGCGTTCCAAGGAAACCTGTTCGACAACCCGGCGCGGTTCAACGTGCTGGAGTCCGCCGACCGAACACTCGTCGTGACGGACGGCCGCAACTCGTCGGCTCTGGCCGCACTGATCGAAGCGATCGACAACTTCCCACACGAGCGACGCACGGTCGTGTACTCGGCCGAGGAAGACCGACGCGATCAGGACATTTCCAAACAGGGTGTTCTGCTCGGGCGAGCGTTCGACCGGGCGATCCTGTGTGAGATCGAAAACGGCGTTGATCGGCCGGTTGGCGAAGTGACAAAACTCCTGCGGGCCGGAATTGAAGCGGCCGGTGTTGAGGGGGCGGCTGGCGTTCAGCAAGCAGCTCGGACTCGGAAGATCGACGAAATCCGAGACTGGGCCGCTGCTGTGGACACCGCGTGGGGAGAACTCGGACGCGGTGAGATGCTGGTGATTCAAACGTGTTCGGTGCCGAAGACCGTGAGGAAACTGCAATCGTTGCTGGGACTGGAGCCGCCGGAGTCGGCCGTGATTTGAAAACGTAGGGTAAGCGTCTCGCTTGCCCGTCCTTTTCATCGAGAAGCAGAGAGAGAAAACAAAAGAAGACAGAAAATGGGCAAGCGAGACGCTTACCCTACGATGGCACGGCGATTGCGAAGACTCGAAAGCTTTCAGTGGGTCCACAAACGTGGACCGTGAGAAATAAAAGGACTGCCTCGAAGGACTCCCCCTGGTGGAGGGTGCTCGCAGGACGAGGTTGGTAACTGAAAAGTTGCCAGCCAAGAGCAGCGACAGCCGAATGGCCTGTCGGAGTCAGCTCGGGCGGTTGAGAACAGGAAACGAAGGACAAGTTCATTATGGACATGGGCACGACGCGAGCTTTGCGTGGTCCAAACATTTGGTCGCAATCGACAGTTCTTGAAACGACTGTCGATCTCTCGCGACATCTTCAACTCTCTGCGAACGATGTCGATGTCGTTCGAGGCCGAGCGGGGCGAATGCTTGCCGGAGTGGTTTCTCCTTTACCATCCAGCGTTCACGCAGGGGCGAGCCACTCGCCACGCCTCATCCTGTCCGAGTTGCTCGTCCGCACGGCGCTCGAACTTCAGACTCAAGCCGGTTCGCCCGTAAACCTCGGTCGCGTCGCCGAGACCAAAGAACCGGGGCAATACAAATGTGTCGTACAGTACCGCGAAGAGCCTGTCGGACGCTTGGCCTTGGACGTGGCGACCGAGTTGGTTCGAGCCGCCATCGACGATCGCTCCTTTGATGTTGTGACCAAGCTGGCTGAGATTCGGAGCTTGGATCAACAAATTCGTCTCGGCCCCAGCACCGGCTCGATCGTCCGAGCCGCCGTCGCTCGCGGCATCCCGGCGCGCCGTCTGAATGATCGCAGTCTGGTGCAACTTGGATACGGTTCGCGCCAGCATCGCATTCTCGCCGCCGAGACCGACAAAACCTCCGCCGTCGCCGAGTCGATCGTTCAGGACAAGGAACTGACGAAGAACTTGCTCGCTGCGATTGGTGTCCCGGTTCCGAAGGGACGACCGATTACGAGCGGTGAAGACGCGTGGGAGGCCGCTCAAGAGATCGGCGTCCCCGTCGTCATCAAGCCGCAAGATGGAAATCAGGGGCGCGGCGTGGCTGTGAACTTGAACACCCGCGAACAAGTCTTCGCCGCCTATGCCGCCGCAATCGAAGAGGGAACCGAGATCATCTGTGAAAAGTTCGCTCACGGGGCGGACTATCGACTGTTGGTGATTGGCTACAAATTGGTTGCCGCTGCTCGACGTGAACCTCCACTCGTGACGGGCGACGGCCGGAACTCGATCACGCAGCTTGTCGAAGAGGCAAACAAAGACCCGCGCCGTGGCGAAGATCACGCGACCTCGCTCAGTAAGTTTCGACTCGACGAAATCGCCAAGGGCGTGCTCGCCGAACAGGGGCTGACGGTTGATTCCGTCCCCGCAGCGGGACAAGTCGTGCTGATCCGCCGCAACGCGAATCTCAGTACCGGTGGTTCGGCGACCGATGTGACGGACCTCGTTCATCCCGAAGTGGCGGCTCGCATCGTCGAAGGCGTTCGGATGGTGGGCCTCGACATCGCGGGTGTCGATGTCGTCGCAATGGACATCAGCCGGCCACTCGAACAGCAGGGAGGCGTGATCGTCGAGATCAACGCCGCGCCGGGGCTGCGTATGCACCTCGAACCGTCTTATGGCAAAGGCCGTCCGGTCGGCGAAGCGATCGTCGGGACGATGTTCGACGAAGCGGATGACGGTCGCATTCCAACGGTCTCCGTCACCGGAACGAACGGCAAAACGACGACGACTCGGCTGATCGCTCACTTGCTCCGCTGCACGGGCAAGCGAGTCGGCATGACCTGCACCGACGGCGTATACATCAATGACCGTCGCATCGACACGGGAGATTGCAGCGGGCCGAAGAGTGCTCGCACCGTGTTGGCCAACCCGGTCGTTGAAGCCGCCGTGTTGGAGACGGCTCGTGGCGGAATTCTCCGCGAAGGCTTGGGCTTCGATCTCTGCAACACCGCCGTCGTGACGAACATTGCCGACGGCGACCATCTCGGCATGAACGGCATCGACACACCCGAGCAGCTTGCCCGCGTGAAGCGTGTCACGGTGGAAGCCGTCGCGCCGCATGGCTACGCGGTCCTCAACGCCGAAGACCCGCTCACCGCCGCGATGGCTGATTACTGCCCCGGCAAAGTCCTCTTCTTCGCGAAGACGCCCGATCATCCGGTCCTCGCCGCTCATCGAGCCAAAGGTGGCAAGGTGGTCTATGTGCAGAACAACTGCATCATGGCGGCAGAAGGTTCGTGGGACGCTCGCATCGCGCTGCTTGACGCCGTGCCGCTGACGTTCGGCGGACTGATCGGCTTCCAAGTCGAGAACGTCATGGCGGCCGCTGCCGCCGGTTGGACGCTCGGAATTCCCTTCGAGATGATTCGTCACGCCCTCGAAACGTTCGTCAACGATCCACAGAAGGTGCCCGCCCGGTTCAACGTCGTGCAGTTCCGTGGTTCGACGATCGTGATCGACTACGGACACAACTCGGCGGCGCTGGTCGCTCTCTGCGAAGCCTTCGACCGGATGCCTCACGAACGCCGCGTCATCATGTACACGGCGGCGGGCGATCGCCGCGACGAGGACATCATTCAGCAAGGCGAACTGATCGCGAACGGCTTCGATGAGATGGTGATCTACGAAGATCAATGCACGCGGGGCCGAGCCGATGGCGAAGTGATCCGTCTCATGCGACAGGGCCTCGAACGCGGCCAGCGTCTCCTCCCCGAGAACATCCACGAGACACGCGGCGAGATGCTGGCGATCGAACTGACGCTGCGAAAGATGCGTCAGGGAGACCTCGTCCTGATCCAAGCCGATCAGGTCGAAGAGGCCATCCAGTTCGTGCAGCAGATGCTCCCGAAGCTCGCGGCGGAACACTTGGTTCCCGCCCGATAGGTGTCCAGCAGAAGAAAATGCCCCGTAGCCACGCTCGCCGCAGTGTGGGCTGTTTGGCATTGCACAAAAATGTCGGGTGGACACGGCCCATCCGACAGAATGGAATTGGCCCGATTGTTTTTGCAAAGCGGGAAAAGTTTCGTCATCCGCTGCCGCGTTGTCTGTGATGGGAATGGCAAGAACACCATTCTCACGCCGGACGCTCGCCGAGAATCATCCGAAACCAACTCAGCCAAAAACAAAAGCCCCGGCTTGTTGCCAAGCCGGGGCTTTCTGCATTCCAAAGTTTGCGGTGGCAAACGCAGTCGTCAGGGGACCAGCGTCACCGTCTTTTTCTTGATCGTACTGGACGTGGTGACGAGGGAATCAATCCCTGCTCCCCCATTGACGACCAACTTTTGCACATTGCAAAGCGTGAGAATCGCCGAGTCCGCACCACCGCCCAAGCTGAGACTGACGGTACTCGCATCGACGCCCATCACGGTGATCGCATCGTCACCTTCGCCCAGCGTCGAATTCAGAATCAATTTTCCTGTGTGAGCAAATGGCGGCAGCGTCGCCAGACCGTTCAGCATCGTTCCGCCGGTCCCTGTCACCGTGATTTGTCCTGACTCCAGTTTGACCATGACCTTATTCCCCTTCGCATCGCCAGTGAGTGCCAATGTCTTCTTTTTGGCGGTGTAGGTCACTTTCACGTTGCCGCCATCGTCGCCACCACCACCTCCTCCGCCACCATTCAACGTTCCCGTGATCCAATACTGGCCAAGGCTGCTGTAATCGGTGTAGCCCGTCGCGAGTGGATCCCCGTTGGAGACGCCTTCGACCTTCACATAATAGGTTCCGGCGGTGACGGTACGACTGATCGATGCCGTCAGCAAGTCGGCAGGGTTGTCGGACGTGAGTAGTGTTCCCGTTGCGTCGTACAACCCCAATTGAATGTCGAGCATCGTGTTCTCCGGCCCCCCCGCCGCATTGAGCGTCACGGTCCCGGCTGTGGCGTTGATCCGGAACCAGTCTTCGTCGGTTCGTTGCTCAATAACACCCTTTTGATTGACGTTGAACACGCCCGCGATTGTACTTCCCGCGATGGGGACAGCCGCCGTTCTCGTATTGGTGGCATCATCAACGCGATAGCCGAAGCCATTGCTCCCGCTCCAACCATTGGACGTGGGGTGGACGATGATCGCCAAATCGTCCTGCTGCTGGTTCGCAGACAAGTATTCACCTTTGCTCCACTGGACGAGATTTCGGTTGTAGCCAACCCCCATGTGCGGTGCCCATCCCGTGTCGCCCGATCCGTGACCGTAGTAGTAGCCCTCGCTGGGAGAAGTTCGGCCATCATGTGACAGGCCGAGCGTGTGGCCCACCTCGTGGACCGTGGCGTCGGCGATGTATTTGCCGTAGTTCGCCAGCCGGTGAGCGAACACAAACGTTGGCGTGCCATCGCTCCAGTTGAAGCTTCCCAAATAGGCCACGCCGCCCGCGCCTGGTGCTGGATCGGGAGATGAGACTCCGATCAGGACGCGAATCCCCCACCGCGTGTCACCGCCACCACTTTTGATCAAGTCCTGCACCGGAGGGGCTTCGGTGGTCACATTCACATCAAACGGCGAATAACATTCGGCGACCCGCTGCCACACTTCTTGAATTTGCGTCAGTTCGTTGTCGGAAAAATCGCTGCCGCCTTCAAATGAATAGGGAGACGTTGTGATGGAGTCTCCGCCCGAGTTCCATTCGGTTCCTTGGGTCACATGGCCATCGAAATCAAGATAGATGGTCTTCGTTGCCGTTGGGCGGCTGTGCAACTTGAAGGTGTCTGACAACGGGAACTGGGGAGCCGCAGCAACAAACAGCGTCTTGGCTCGTGCCGCCAGCTTCGGATCGACAGGTGGAATGGCACAGAGCTGGGGTGCAACATTGGAGTCGAAGCCCACGCGATGACAGGTCGTTGAATTTCCCGTGACCTCGCATGGCTGCGGTGAATACACGGCGGTCGTCGTGATTAAGCAAACTACCGACAGCAACCCGGCTGCTTGGCGGCGAAAGACTGCACGCGAGCCGGGCATCCCGCTTTTCAGTAGCACTCGAAAAAGTTGAAACAGGTTCGTTGGCATGATATGGCCGCTTCAATGAAATGGGGGGCGAGACGTGGATCGGAAACGTGGTGCAGGATTCTGACGAAGTGGGAACACAGAACGCAACCTCCGGACTTCCACTGCGGAAAGGATTCACAAAATCGTCCGTCATCGAAGTCGGAAGATGACGGACGAGATTTCCAACAGTTGTCGAGTCCGCTTTTGCGTTCTCAACTAACGAAGCCGTACTTTTGGACAACACGGCCGCTCAAGCACGCTCGTCGCTTCGCTGCCAATCTCACGGAGACGACAACTGCGAAGGGCTGGCCAATCCGAGGCCGCGTCGATGAGCCGCGCGGAAGAGGTCTTGGCCGATGTCGTTGACGATTTTGTCGAACTCGGACTTGAGCGTCGTCAGGTCTTGAGCCGCGTCCGTTCCTTCTGCCAGCATCGCGGTGACGAACCGAGTACTGGCCGCTCGCAGAGCTGCCGATTGCGGGACCGGCAGGTCGGCGACGAGCTGTGGGTCGCGCAGTGTTTGAGCCACGGCATCGACGTATTGGCTGGCCTCTTCCGCCGTCAGTCCGTCTTCATTCCACAGGGGGGCGCTGCCCACTTGAGATTCCCGGCACGGAGTCTTAGGCAGCGTCACCCACGCCGACTCGAACTGGGCTTCGGTCAACGTGGCCAGCAGATTCCAAGCGGCGGCGTCCTTCGAGCCACTCGCGGGCAGCGTGATTCCCATCGCCAAGCCCGGTGCTCCACACAGTCCCGGCGCGTGAACACCACCACCGGGAGCGAACTCCCAACGCTGCGAGTTCCGATTGAATGTCTTCTTTGAACCGGGGAGGCGGCAGACACCGATGTCGATCCCCGCCGCACGTTCAATCTTGGGCGAGGCCCGATCCGTCGAGGCCGGTTCATAGCCAATGGCCAGCGCCGCGCGGCCTTCCAAAATCGCGCGGCGACACGTCGCGGGTGTCTCGTTTGAAACGGTCGCTGGCATGCGCTGCCAGGCACGTTGCGCGGCGGCGAGTCCTTCGACGAATCCCGGTGATTGCACGAGCGACTCGCCGGTCTCCAAGTCGAACCAAACCGAATAATTTTCAGGATGCTTGGCAAACGCCAGCGACCGCGCGAAGAGCAGCGAGGCGCGATGATCGGGAGCCAGTGGTTCAACCGCCGTCAGTCCCGGTGCCCAGCGATCCAGCGTGTCGAGCAACGTTTGGTAAGCCTCCCACGTTTCGGGCGGCTTCAATCCAGCCGCTTTCAGCAGGTCACGACGGAAGTAGCAGACGAGAACCGGCGCGACGATCGGGATCGCGACCACGGATCGCTCGCGCGAGACCACTCGCTCGCGCAGCCCTTTGAAAATGTCCTTCGTATCGAGTCCCGCGCCGCCGCCAAAATCGAGCGGTGCGAGTACTCGGTCAATCTCGCTCAGCCTGTTCAGCGGGAAGAGGACGACTCGCCCGCCGGTCCCCGTTTCCTGCTGAAGACTCTTCGCCAACTCGGACTCTTCTTCTTGTGAATATTCCGCAATCCGAACGGTCGCTCCCGATTGAGACGACCATTCCTGAAGCAGCACGTCCCACGCGGCAGGCAGCCCGAGTGATTGCGGAACCAGCAGTTCCACTTCCTGCCCTTGGAACGGAACTGAGTTCGTCGTCGGTGCGGTACTCGGAGAAGAACCGGGGCACCCGCAGAGCAGCAGGCAAGCCATGGGCAAGCACAAAGCGGCGGGCACGACGCGAGCCACGAAACAGCGGGACATCGAACAGACTCCGAATGGAACACGGTCACAGAAACACGGGCCAGCAGTACGCCGGAAGGCCACCGATTGTGGGAGCCGCGTCGCAAGCGACCACTCGAAGTCCGGCTTTTCTTAAAGCCGGACTTCCTTCGACGGAACATCGTTCCGGCGTGAAGTCCGGCTAACAAGGCTTAGCCGGGCTTCACAACTCTCTTAGCCGGACTTCACGATTTTCAACCGTCATCCGTCCGATAGAACCACGTTGCCGTGAACTGTTCCAGCGCGAAGACGGCCACGAGGAAGGCGACGATCAGTCCGTACATCTCTTGTCCGAGGCGACCGGAGAGGACGTTGCGTTCGAGACTCGCGGGATCGCGGCTGACGCTGTAGCGGCCTTCGCCGAACAACGTGTCCGTGTCCGCCTTCTCCAGCCGAGTGAAGTCGCTTTCGCGAGCGGGAAGATTCACGCTGAAGCCCGCTCGGTAATCGACCGTCTTGTTCGTCGCCTCGACCGTGTACGAACCGATCGCCGTCAGATCGTTCACCGTGAGCACCTTCGCGTCGGCGGCGACATTCTGGGGCCGCTGTTTGAAGTTGGGCATTCGGACGACGACCTGTTTGAGTTGCCGCTCGCGATCCAGCGCGAGTGATGCCTCATCGCCGACGAGATAGTTGAACGAGCCGGACGCCTGCCACGACAGGTATTGAACGAGTTGATCGGCCAAGATCATGAAGCCCGCTCCGAGGTTTGTGTCGAGCAGATCGTTCCACGCAATGCCATCGACACTCGTCGTCATCAGCACAACTCGTCCCTGACCGAGCCGCCGTTCGACCAGCGCGGCCGGTCCCGTAGAGTCACCGTACTTCGCGATCGCCGCCGAGTCGGGTAGCGGCTCAACTTTCCAATACCTTCGGATCGGAACATCTCCGAGGTCCGCCAAGACGCCGAGATCGTCGAGCCGTTGCCACAACACATGTCGTGAGTTTCGCAGGTCCATCGTCTTGGCGGGCGAGAATTTCAAATCGGCTTTGAGTCTGGCGGGTATCACGGCGAGTGCGGCCTCGCGGTTGTAGGCAATCGGATCAATCACCTCCCTTCGCTGTGCGGCTCCCTGAATGGAGGTCGGTGCGCCGACGAACACGGCCAGCCCTCCACCCGCCTCCACGAACGACTGCAACTTCGTCCAGGTCGCCTCACTCGGGCTAGCCGCATTGATGACACACAGCACATCGAACGATCCGAGATCCTTCTCGCGCAATCGCTCTACCGTGCAGAATTCCACCCGATAGTCCGTGACCTTTTCTTCAGCGAGGAACTTGAGCACCTTGATCCAGTGCTGCGCGACTTCGGGACGTTCCGCCACGACCATCACTTTCAACGACGGGATCGTTTGAACCGTGAAGTGGCCGATGTCGTCGATGGTCAGTGGGTCCGATCCGCTCAGTCGAAGTTCACCCTGACGGTAACGGCCGGTGCCGCTCGGGACGGAGAACGTCACACGGGCTTCGGTCCCCGTTTCGAGCAAAACCGATTGACGCTCGCCCTTGAAGAACTGGCCGTCTTCGTCGCGCAGAAACAACTCGACCATTTGGTCTGGCTTGATCTGGCCGACTCCCGCGACAACGGCATCGACGCGCACGGCTCCGCCTGCGGGAACCGACTCGCGCGAGAGCTTGATACTGTGCAGAGCGACGTTGATCGGGTCGATCGTGCCCACGTCGATCAGATAGACGCCGAGCCACTTCAAGCGTTCGAGTTCGTCCTTGAGCAGGCTCGACGACTCGTCTCGCCACGCCGACTTGGCGAAGTCGGTGAAGATGTAGATTTCACGCACGAACTTGTCGCGCCGCTTCTCTTCGGGGATCGCTCCTTGTTCGGCCGTCGCGCGCCGACGATCGTCTTCTTGTCCGAGGACGACGGAGCGAAGTCGGTCGTTCAGTGGCAGTCCCGCCGCCTGAAGGTCGAGTCCCTCAATTCGACTCTGCGCGGCCTTGAGGTCCACCGAAAACGCCGCCGTCTCCGACTCACCACTCCCCGTGACCGCGACCTTGCTGCCGCCGGGCATTCGGCTGAGATGCTCCTTCGCGAATTGTTGAGCCGCCTGCAATCGCGTCTGGTTGCTCTGCTTGTAAGCCATGCTGGAACTCGTGTCGAACAGATAGACGGCCGCGACAGGGACCGTCTCTGAGACGCGCGGCGCGGGGTCTTTCAACTCGCGGAAGACGCGCGCCGAGTACGGCCACGCCACGCCTGCCAGCGCCAGCAACAACGCCCCCGCGCCGATGCCGCCGCGCAGCATCGTGCGTCGCGTGAGTAGCACGTTCCGCGAGGCGACCTCTCGTTGCCACCAGGCCATCACGCCGAAGTAGGCTCCCACCGCGAGTCCACCGATGACCGCCAGCGTTCCCGTTTCAAACCATGTCAGCCCGTAGTTCGCCGCCGGGAGCGAAGGGCGAGTCATCGCGAACACGATCAAGGCGATGACCAAGACTCGCAGCAACAGCAGCCAGAAATGACGCAACCGCATCCGACGCGAGTTCTGTTTCTTCCGTTGCAGGATCAGCCGCAGCGCGGGAAACACCAGCCGCTTTGGCTTCGCTCGCATCAGCAGATGCAACAGAATCGGGATCGCCACCAATCCCAGTCCGGCGAGCAATGCGGGGTTCAGAAGCGACATCAGAAAGGGGAACTCGATGTGCGGGATTGAGGAGAGAATGTCGCCCTGTCACTCCGTGACGGGTGAACCAATTTATGCCTCGCAGGGAAGAGGCTGACACTAATCCGAAGCGTAAGCGAGGATGCAAGACACGTCCTCGCTCACGCTTCGGGTTAGTGTGAAATGTGCCATCCTCACCCGCGCGGCATAAAGGGCAAACGCTCATCCCGCCGAAAAAACAGACGCGACGAACGCTTGACCGACTTTCCTGTCACAGAGCGACGGGGCTACATTAGTCGGGCACGTCAAAACAGTCCATCAGCACGCGAGGAGCCATACATGACAGACTCAGCAGCAACGCCCGCCACGGACGGAGTTCCCGGTGACGAACTGAAACGCGCCCTGAAAGCCTTCAAAAAGCGACTCAAGTTGACGCGACTCGATTACGAATCGAAGTTGGGATACGGCCCCATGACAAACGGCAGCAGCAAGTCCTTGGTTGGCATTCAACCCCCCGATCAATTCCCGCCCGAAGTCTGGCAAGAACTGGCCCGCCAAAAAAAACTCAAGCACATCGGCCAAGGACTTTATGAATTGGTCGAAGGGGCTTGAGCCAGCGACAGCCCAATGGCACTCACGTTGAGCGATTATCAAATTGACGTTCAGTGCGACGTAGCTGAATTCGTGAGAATTCAGCCGGCTTTGATGGTCGTCTGAAGTCTTACGACTTCAGCTACA
>JAYTQJ010000718.1:0-2896 GCA_043746775.1 Schlesneria sp. | reverse complement strand
GATCGCGCTTCCTGTCGCGGAGCGACAGGGCTACCTTCCCGGAATCACTTGCCCAGCAGTGTTGCGTTGGGGGACCACCCATTTACGACTGCACCCGGAAGAAAGAACCGAACCGATGAAAATCACCGAAGTCATCTGTCAGCTATTGCGAGTTCCCAGCGTCGAACAGAAGACCGCCAGCAGCCAAGACGCCGTGCTGGTTCGCATTCGCACCGATACGGGGCTGGAGGGAATTGGTGAGGCCGATTCGCAGCCCGAAGTGGTGAAGGCCATTATCGACGCCCCTTTCAGCCACAACATCGCCTGTGGATTGCGGCAGTTGCTCGTGGGAGAGAACCCGCTGGAGACGGAACGGCTCTGGCAGAAGATGTATCGCCGCACGATGTACTTCGGCCGGTCCTCTGTCACCATCACGGCGATGGCGGCGATCGACATGGCTCTGTGGGATTTGAAGGGAAAGCTGTACGGCCAGCCGATCCATCGCTTGCTTGGCGGCAAACAGCACGACCGGATCAAGGCGTACGCGTCGATCCTGTTCGGGCGCGACGGAGCCGAAACGAAGGCCATCGCGGAACGCTGGCGTGAGGCCGGATACCGCGCGATCAAGTTCGGCTGGGAGCCGATGGGACAGAGCGAAGCGCTCGACATCGAGTTGGTCCGATCGGCGCGCGACGGGATCGGCGACGGGACGCTGCTGATCGACGCGGGCTGCGTCTGGGATGCGCGCACCGCTTTGCAGCGAGCCAACGCGTTCGAGCAGTTTCAACTCGGGTGGCTGGAAGAACCGCTGCGGCCCGACGACGTGGAAGGCTACCGCTGGCTCCGCGATCGTTCGCCGATCCCGATCGCGGGCGGCGAAGAAGAGTGCGGTCGCGAAGCGTGGCGTCCGTTAATCGAGGCGCGGGCACTCGACATCTACCAAGTCGATCTCGCCCGCAACGGCTTCACCGACGCCGACTACATCAAGCAGCGCGTGCAGGAGATCGGCGCGCGACTCTGCAACCATTGCTACACCAGTCCCGTCACTGTCGCCGCCAGTCTGCACTGGCTGTCCACCTGCCGCGACGCTTTCCTGTTTGAAGACTGCGTGGACGATTCGCCGCTCCGGCACCAACTGACTCACGAGCGAGTGCAAGCGGTGGACGGATGGATTACGCCACCGGACGGCCCCGGCTTGGGTGTCACCTTGGATGAAGACTTCATCGCCTCGCACCTGATCGCCGAATCGGGCCGCACCAGCGATACCTCGCGCGGTCCGTGATGACTGACATCTGAGCGGGGCGGCGTCAGTCCAATCGCACTCACTTTGGGGTGTAGCTGAAGTCGTAAGACTTCAGACGATCATCAAAGCCGGCTGAATTCTCACGAATTCAGCTACGTCGCACTGAACGTCAATTCGAAAATCGCTCAAAGTGAGTGCCATTGGGCGTAAGCCCTCGGATTCTTAGCTGCAATCACAAGAGTCCGGGGGCTTACGCCGCCCGGCTCACCACTGCTGTCGGAAACGTTCATCAATCACTTTCCCGCTTCACACCTTGATGTCGATGATCTTCTTGATGACCACCGCTCCCAAGATTTGCAGCACGATCCCGCCCGCGACCATCTTCTTGCCGAAGGGATGCGTGAACAACAACATCACGTAATCCGGGTTCAGCTTGTACACGGCGAGAAACAGCGCGATGGGTAGTCCCATCAGCACCGCACCGCTCAGACGGCCTTCACCGGTCAGTGCCTGGATCATTCCAAAAATCTTGAACCGCTCGCGAACGACCTCGCAAATCTTGTCGATGATTTCGGCGAGGTCACCGCCCGTTTGTCGTTGAATCGAGACGGCCGTGATGAAGAACTTCAGGTCGAGGTTCGGCATCCGCTTCATCATGTTTTTGAGCGTCTGTTCGACCGGAATCCCGAGGTTCTGTTCCTCGAAGGCGATTTGAAATTCGAGGCCAATCGGCGCGGCCATTTCTTCGCTGATCATGTGCATCCCGGAGTTCAAGCTGTGGCCGGAGCGGAGTGCCCGGGCCAACAACGAGAGTGCATCGGGGAACTGAGTGCCAAACTTGGCGAACCGCTTCTTGCGTCGGAACACCAACCACAACGTGGGCAGGCTTCCGAGCATGGCAAAGTAAACCGGCACCAGTGGCGTCGGCGATTGCAGCACGACCCCCGCGATCGCTCCCACCGAGCCGATGCCGCAAGAGATCAAGAGGAGCGTTTGCAGATCGATGGGCGAGTCGGCCTGTTCCAAGAACTCGCCCCACTTCCCCAAGTTCTTCGAGTACTTGCCGAATGCCGATGGCTTGGCCTTCGTGCCGCCCACCATGTCCTGCTTGATCAGACTGCGCGTGACCTCCGCTTCCGCCGTCTTGCTGCCAGCCAAGACATCGAGCCGGTCTTCAGCGCGCGTCGATCCCGCCTCGTTGACCATCGTGTAGATGGCCGACGCGAGTGCCGCCGCGCCAATGAACGCGGCTCCCGAAATCATCCAGATCGGATCCATCTGATCCACTCCCGGTCACGATTGAAAATTGAACGAACTCGATTAAACGGCATCTCAGGGACAGACGCGGGACAGACGCCACCGCGCTCGCCGTCAATCACTTACCGAGTGGCCTCGCCGCGAATAGGTTCGACGGCAACTTGACCCCCGCACCTTCGAGACGACTCATAAACTGAGGTCGCACGCCGGTCGCTTCAAAGTGACCGAACGCACGGTTGTTCTCGTCAATGCCGTCCTGTTTGAACAAGAAAATGTCCTGCATCACGATCTGGTCCTGCTCCATATTCAGCACTTCGGTGACGTAGGTCAGCTTGCGCGGGCCACCTTGCAAACGTTGCACTTGCACGATGAGATCGACGGCAGCCGCGAACTGCTGGCGCAAGGCGCGGATCGGCA
>JAYTQJ010000717.1:0-15123 GCA_043746775.1 Schlesneria sp. | reverse complement strand
AAGGCTCATCACGCGGAGCGATGATGGCTACTTTGGTCTGAAGCGGAGCCTTCGCTGGAGTTTTCAGTCATGACCGACACTTCCCATCAACCGATTTTCTCCGCGATCGAAGCGGCTGTGGGTACGAGCCTGCTCACGCGCGAGGCGGCTGACAATCTCAGTCGCTGGCTGACCGAACCGCATTACGCCGAGTACCGCGAGCGGCTTTTCGATCTCGTCCAGCGCGAGGACTTTGTCGAACTGACTCGCCTCTTCTGGGAACGGATTCCATTTGGGACCGGCGGGCGACGCGGGCCGATGAGCGACTTCGGTTCCGCCACGATCAACGACCGGACCATCGCCGAGTCGGCTCACGGCCTGGCGGTCTACGTGAAGCGTTGGTGTGAGCAACAAGCCGCACCCCTCCCTCAGGATTCGGTGCGAATCAACGTCCCGCTTTCCTCCCTCCCCTCGGCGGGGAGGGCCGGGGAGGGGGGAGAATGGTCCAGTCAATTTGCCACTCGTCCCCCCTCCCTAACCCTCCCCGCCGAGGGGAGGGAACATGCACGAAAGTCGGGACGTTTTTTGGAACCAGTTCCAAACTCTCACCTCCAAAGGGAGGGAGCAGTCAAGCCGCGTGTGGCTATCGCGTTTGACTCACGGCATCGGTCGCGTGAGTTCGCGCGGCGGACGGCTTGCGTGATGGCGGCACACGGCTTCCAAGTCTTCTTCTTTCCCGAGCCGCGAGCCACGCCCGAGTTGTCGTTTGCGGTCATCGCCGAGTGTTGTCACACGGGCGTCGTGATCTCCGCCTCGCACAATCCGCCGTCGGACAATGGCTTCAAGACGTATTGGTCCACGGGAGGCCAAATCCTGCCGCCGCATGATGCGGGGATCATCGCGTGCGTCGATGCCACCACCGAGATTCCGACCGTCGATTTCGATGCGGCCGTTCGCGACGGGCGAATCAAACTGCTCGGTGAGAACATGGACGCGGCTTACACGCGAGCCGTTTGTCTCCAAAGTCTTTCGCCAGCGCGCGATATCACCGCGCTGTACACGCCGCTGCATGGCGTCGGTGAATCGTCGGTCTATCGCGTGGTGAGGCAACTTGGTTTCAAAGGCGTCTCGATCTTCGAGCCACAGCGTACGCTCGACGGTTCGTTCCCGAACGTCCCCGATCAACTGCCGAATCCCGAACGGTTCGAAGTGTTCGGCCCCGCGATCGCTCACGCCAAGCAGACGGGAGCCGAACTGGTCCTCGCGTCGGATCCCGATGCCGATCGAATGGCGGTTGCGGTGCGAGACCGATCGGGCGAGTTCGTCTGTCTCACCGGGAACCAACTCAGTGCGTTGTTGACCGACCATGTGTTGAGCCATCGCGCAGCGAACGGGTCGCTGACGGCGGATCACTTCATCATCGAGACGCTCGTCACCACGCCACTCGTCGCCGCGATCGGGCAGCATTATGGAGTGCAAGTCGTGCGCGATGTGCTGGTCGGCTTCAAACACATCGCGTTTGAGATTGACCGCCACGGCCCCGACCAATTCGTGTTTGCGACGGAAGAGTCCATCGGCTTCATGGCGGGCAACTACAGTCGCGACAAGGACGCCGCGATTGGAGCGATCTACGTTTTGGAGTTGGCTGCCGAACTAAAGCAACGGGGCGAGACCTTGCTCGACCAACTCGATCGACTGCATGTGCGGCACGGTGTCCACGTCGAACAGACCGTGTCGATCATGGCCCCTGGACCAACAGGCCGCGCGCGAGTCGCTCGCATCATGCAGGCTCTCCGCACCGCGCCGGTCTGCACGATGGGACCGGCCGTATGGAATTCGGTGCGAGACTACGAACGGCACGAGGTCCGGTCGCTTCCCGAGAACATCAAGTCCGCCAACTTGCCCACTCCCGTGAGTGACCTGCTCATTTTCGAGGGCCGCGCCGCATGGCAGTTGGAGGGAACGGCCGGGGAATGCGAAGTGACACTCGCAGTCCGCCCGTCGGGAACAGAACCGAAGATCAAGTGCTACGGCTTCGTCCGCACCGATGCCTCTCCCAACCTCACCACCGACAAACGTCGCGCCCACGATTGCCTCGTCGCCGCGATGGAAGCCGTGCAGAGTTGGATCGCCAGCATTCCTTGAGAACACACCCGATGGATTTGGATGCCGATCACTCCGGCTCAGTGCCGAGAACTCTGCGAATTCGTGGACGCCGACACTTGTCGTGCGGGCAGTCTCCCTGACTCACATCGCTACTTCTGTTTGGTGACGACGAATTCGTGACCGTTCACATTTATGCCGGTTGTTCCCTTTTCGTTCAAAGGGAGCTTGATGGTGTCGCCCTGTCCATCGCCGAAATTGCATTTCACATGGCCTGCTTCCAAGTCAATCACCCACTTAAACGTTTTCTTTTCGGTCGTGTGAGTCACGGTTCCGTCCGCGTGGAAGATCAGATTTGTTGTGTAGCTGCCCAGTTTCAAATTCCATGTCCCGATCAGCGTTTTCCGAATCGCGGCCAACTCATAGAACTGTTGATGTCCCTTGAGTGCGTCCACCATTTGCTTGGCTTCGGCGTCCGCACCCTGCTTGGTGTATTCCTTGATGGCCACTTCGTAGGCGTCTGCCAGTTTGCTGCGGATGGTCGCTTGCTTCCGTTGAAATGCGACGGGAACGCTGACAGGCACCGTCTCGTCGCGAGTGAATGCGTTCAGTTCGACATTCAGCCCGTCAACAACGGGTTTGTTCCCCGTCTTTCTGGCCACCGCGATCTTCTTCTCCATCAACTCCTTCACGGAGTCATTGAACTTCTCGATCTCGGCTTTGAAGTTCTTCTGTGCCAGTTCCAGCTTGGCCTTAACGGGGTCTTCGTTGGACTCTTCGGCGAAGCTGCTCGGAGCAAAGACAACAAGAAGTCCGCAGGCGACTATGCAGGCGATGCAGCAATCGGCGAATCGATTCATGGAGCGGCCCCTCAACAATTTGGACATTTGGATGCCCCGGCGTACGAGACCGGCACTCCGCAGGCAACGGCCCTGATGTGATCTCTGTCCAGCTTCTATCACAGGGCGGTGAACGTCTGCTAGGCTCTGTCGGAAGACTCGTAGCCACGCCCACCAGAGAGTGGGAGAACCGTGATAACACCCACCCCACCCCGCTTGTCGGGGTGGTTCACGGGTCTCTGCACTACTCCGCAATCTCGGTGACGCCGAGTAGTGCAAAGACCTGATTCCACCGGGACAAGCCCGGTGGGGTGAGTTTCAAAACAAAACCTAGCATCACGACCGACTGCCGACCGCACACTCCGTCCCCCGTTGGAAGCACCTCCCACTCTATGAGCGATCACACGAGCAATCACATTGATATTGGTGGCGTCCGTTTGCACCTCAGTCAGCCAGACGAATCGCCGGGAGAATGGATCGGGCAGCGCGAGGTGCTTCATCAACTGCTGGCCTGCTGGCTGGTCGTTGATGACAAAGACTTGCCACTCGCGCCACGACTGGTGGGGAGTCCCGGCATTGGGAAGACCTCGCTCGGGATCGCGGCCGGTCGTGTGCGGCAGCAGGATCTCTACATCTATCAATGCACGGCCGACACGCGGCCCGAAGACTTGCTCGTCACGCCGGTATTGGCTGAGGACGGGCGGATCAAGTACCACGCCTCGCCCTTGGTGACGGCGATGATTCGCGGCGGCATCGTGCTGCTCGACGAAGGAAACCGCATGAACGAGAAGTCGTGGGCCAGCTTGGCTCCACTGCTCGATCATCGTCGGTATGTCGAGTCGATCGTGGCGGGGATCAAGATTCGCGCGCATCGCGATTTTCGCTGTGCGGTCACGATGAACGATGACGAATCGACGTTTGAAATCCCCGACTACATCCTCAGTCGTTTGCAGCCGACACTCACGCTGGGACATCCCAACCGCGACGACGAGCTGGCGATCCTGCGATACCACCTGCCATTCGCTGAAGCCGAGATGCTCAACCTGACGGTCGAGTTCCTTCAGCAGTCGCATCAACTCAACCTCGACTTCTCGACGCGCGACGGCATCAATGTGCTGCGGTATGCGATGAAGCGGCTCGCTCAGGACAAAACGCATCCGGTCGGTAAGGACGCCGTCTGGCAAGAGGCTCTCATCAACTGCCTCGGCCCCGAGGCAACTGATCTGAACGAAGCGGCCAAGCGGCGACAGGGATCGCTCGGCGGAAACACCATGCCGATGGGTTTGGGCGATTTCTTCTTCGACCCCGACGACCCACTGCACCCGGACTACGATGGCGGCGCTGATGAAGACGAAGACGATGAATAGGCGAGCGGGGCGGCGTCAGCCCAATGGCAATCACTTTGGGGTGTAGCTGAAGTCGTCAGACTTCAGAGGATCGTCAAAGCCAGCTGAATTCTTACGAATTCAGCTACGCCGCGCAGGGCGTCCATTTGAAAGTCGATCAACGAGAGTGCCATTGGGCGTCAGCCCCCTAGTTCTTCTCTTTCGCCGAACGTTTCCCGCCGCAAAGGCCGACTGACACATGTCTCTTTCCCCCGTCCTTCAATTCAGTGACCGCGTGTTCTGCCTGCCGATTATTCACGGCAGCGGTGACTTCGCCATTGAAGTTCGGCGTGTGATGTTATCGCAGCGGTTCGACTGTCTGGCGGTGCCGCTGCCGCCCTCGTTTCAGCACGATGTCGAGCAAGCGATCACGTCGCTGCCGAGCATCATGCTGGTGATGCAGGAGGAACCACAGGACATCTCGGCGAAGGACTGGACCGGCGACAATGACGACGACGAGCGAGATGATCTGGAAGACGACTGCGACACGACGTTCAGCTACGTCCCCATCGATCCGTGCCAGGGAGTCATCACCGCGCTGCGAATCGCGATGCAAGAACGGATGCCGCGAGCCTTCGTCGATCTCGAAACGTCGATCTTCGACAGTTATCTCGCCGGTCTACCCGATCCGTACGCGCTGAAGCAGGTCTCATCCGAAAAGTTCGCGGCGGCGGTGCTGCCGTGTCTCGACCGTCCGACGGAAGGTCAACCGCAAGAACGCGTGCTGCACATGGCGGCACGGCTGCGGCAACTCGAAGCGAAGTACAAGCGAATCCTGTTCGTCTGTTCGATCGTCGATTGGCCGTGGGTGCGCGAAGCCTTCGTCGAACGAACGCCCGCGCTGACTCGGCACGATCTCGTCTCAGAGACCGAGATTTTTCAGGCCGATCCGGACACGCTGCTTTTCGGACTCGGAGAGCTGCCGTTTATCACGGGTCTTTACGAACTTGCCCGCTCCGATTTGGAGGCCGATGAAAACCTCTCCATTGATGGCGTGAAGGCGATGCTGCTTGCCGCCCGCGACCACTACAAACACGATCTGGGCAAACGGGCACGCAAAATCACGCCCAAGCTGCTGCGCGTCTACCTGCAATACGTCCGCAACCTGACGCTGCTCGAACGCCGACTGACTCCCACGCTCTACACGTTGATCGTCGCTGCCCAGCAAATCGGCGGTGATCAGTTCGCCATCTCTCTGGCTCAAACGGCCAGCCTGTACCCGTTCCAAGAGATGCTGTCGTATCCGCTCGTTCGGTTGGGAATCCACCGCGGTCGGCTGGAAAATGGCGATGTCGCGTTCATGAAGAGCCGACTCCCGGGGCAAGCCATCGAATGGCGGTCTTGCAAACTGAAGCCACAGCCACCGAAGCCGCAACAGGACGAATGGCAGATGCAGTGGAACCCGTATCACCAGTGCAGTTGGCCCCCCGAAGATGTCTCGATCGAACGATTTCGGACACATGTGAAGGACGCCGCGCTGGGGTTGCTCGGTACGGATTTGGCTCGTAGCGAGAAGTTCACGACCAGTCTGAAGGACGGTCTCGACATCCGTGAGACGCTGCGGAACTGGCACACGGGTGACCTGTTCGTCAAGGTGTTGCCGCCGACACGCGGTAGCCTCGATTGCGTCGTCATGCTGTTCGACAGTCCCGCCGATCCGCGCGACTACCCGTGGCGAGTCACCTGGCACGCCGAGCATCACGACGAATCGACCCTCGCTCTGTTCGCGACAAACTATCTTGAGAATCTCGTCGGCCCCGGCATCGGTCAGGCCAGTTACGGCGGAGCGGTCTTCTTGTTTCCGCCCCGCCCGGTTCCCGACATCTGGACGAACCGCCGCTTCGATTTCACCGACACGCTCGAGGAACGGCTGCTCGCCGCCGCGTGCTTCCACGCCGACGAACGACACGTCGCACTCCTTAGCTACTCGCCACCCGGCCCTGCGTGGCGACGACTCGCCAAGAAGTACGGCAAGAAGCTGATCCACGTTCCACTCGGGAAGTTCAGCCAGGAAACGGTTCAGCAACTCCGGATGTTTCACGTCCTCAACGGCCAGAAAGTCCGCAGTTTTGCGGCGGAGTTCATTCGCAAAGCGTGACCAAAATCGAAGCCTGACACGCAAGCGAAGGAGGAGTTACGGAGCCTCTTTCGCTTGCACATCCGGCTGCAAGAGGGCCTGTTTTTCTAGCCTTCCGGTCGGTTGCAGCGCAGCTCGCATCGAGACTTGCACCTTGACTTCCCCCTTGGGTTCGGCTGTAATCCCCGCCCCTCACTCGACCGGTTTTCTGCGGGGGGCCGCAGACGTGGGAGTCTGGATTCGCTGGGACGGTTGCTTGTTCGCAAGAGATCGTTGAATCCGACTTCTGCCTGATTCCGTCGAGGGAGAGACCTTGGATTTTTGGGGTGTACTGACGTTTTTTGATGAGTCATCCAATTTCGGGCGAGTCATCGGCGGTTTTCCAGAAGTTGTAGCCTCACAAAGAGGTTGCACTGATCGAAACGAAGCCGAGCCATCAAGCGAGTGCTGTTTTCAGATTTCACTCGACAGTGACTCACCGAACGTGACGAAATCAACCGATAATCGACCATTGGATCGCAGGGCCACTCGCCGCAACCTCCTTAGGTTGTTGTGGCGGCGTCTTGCAATGTTTGTGTCTTCGGGCCTGTAATTTCACGCTGCTGATCGCTGGAACGGGCGAACACTTGCCGGGTGGGACCGGTGGGTGAGAGGTGGCGGAGGGCATGGAATGCCGCTCAACTTGGGTGCTAAAACTTGCGCGGACTGTGTGTCGCAGGTGAAAGCCAACGGGGTCGAGCTATGACGGCTTCAACCAGTTTGCCGCGCGTGGTCGTAACGGGCGTGGGTGTTGTCTCGCCAATCGGGATCGGAGTCGATTCCTTTTGGGGGAATCTCGTCGCCGGTCGTTCGGGTATCGCAGCCCTTTCGGCGTTTCCCGCTGGCGATCTCCCGTCGAAATTAGCTGCGGAAGTCCGCGACTTCGACCCTCTCGAACACATCTATCAACGCAAGTTCCTGAAGGTCATGTCCCGCGATATCCAACTGGGTGTCGCCGGTGCGTCGATGGCCATGAAGAATTCGGGACTGAATCGTGGTGATGTCGATCCCGAACGCTTGGGTGTCGAATTTGGAGCGGGTCACATTTCGACGACCCCCGAAGAATTGGCTGACGCCGCGCAGCACATGCAATTGATGGCCGAGGGTCAGACGTTCTCCAAGTGGGCGGAAGACGGCCTCGGGCAGATCGCTCCCCTGTGGCTGCTCAAGCAATTGCCAAACATGCCCGCCTGTCATGTCGCCATCGAACATGATGCCCGCGGTCCGAACAACACGATCACCAGTTGTGAGTCCTCCGCGCTGCTCGCTCTCGCGGAAGGCGTTCGTGCCATCGAGCGTGATGCGGCCGACGTGATGATTGTCGGTGCATGCAGTTCGTACATTCATCCGCTCGAAATCGCGCGGCTGAACCTGTACGAAAGCCTGTCTCGTGGCGATGACCCAACTCACGCCTGTCGCCCGTTCGATCTTCATCGTGATGGAACGGTTGCTGGCGAAGGGGCGGCTGCGTTTGTGATCGAACGCTACGAACACGCGATCAGCCGCGGCGCACCGATCTACTGTGAAATCTTGGGCGTGGGAGCGGGTTGCGACGGGCGCGACGTGGCCAACCGAGCCAACGGCCTCGGCTTGGCGCGAGCCATTCAATCCGCACTGCGCCAGTCGGAGCTGTCGCCGCGAGACCTCGGCCACATCAACGCGCACGGTAAGGGAACTCGCCGCGACGACGTGGCGGAAGCGCGGGCCTATCACACGGCGCTCGGCATGGTGGCCGAGTCGATCCCAGTCACCGCCCTCAAGAGTTACTTCGGTCACTTCGACGCCGGTGCCGGTGCTGTCGAACTGGCGGGGAGCATGTTGGCGATGCGCTACGGTCGCCTGCCAATGACGCTGAACTACCGCACTCCCGATCCACTCTGCCCGCTAAACATCGTCCGCGACGAACCGCTCGACATCACGAACAGCGTCGCTCTCTCGGTGAACCGCACGCGCATGGGCCAGAGTGCAGCGGCGGTGATTCGTGCGGTGTGAGAACGGCTGTTCCCGAGTGGTGATACCTCGTGTGGCCAAGCGTGAGACTTTTCTGTTCGGAGCGGCGTCTGCTCAATGGCACTCACTTTGGAATGCGAATGTGGTGTTTGTCGCCTTTCGCTCCTCGAGAGAGCGTTCTTTCGCGGAGCGAAAGACGACATAGGCCGACCGCGAATCTCAAAGTGAATGCTATTGGCCGTCAGCCCTCCGGTTCTTTGAAAAGGGGCTGACGCGGCCCCGCTCAGATGTCTGACCTACAACGATGTCTCACCTACATCCGCGCGAGGCATCAGCGAGGACGAAGCTCGGCCCCTGCTGCACGACCAGAACCGCTCGCGCCTTTCTCCCTCCTGACCGAGACTCTTCCGTGACTGACTCCGCTGTGCGAATTGGTTTCATCGGTGCCGGACAGATGGCAACCGCCTTGGCGCGCGGGTTCATCTCGGCGGGAGTTGCGACACCCGATCGTGTCGTCGCGTGTGACGTGAGCCTTGATGCGGGGCGGCGTTTCACGGAACAGACTGGTGCGGCGACGGGTGCGAACAGTGCGGAAGTTCTCGCTCGTGCAGAGGTCATCTTCCTGGCGGTGAAGCCTCAGCACATGAGCGGCGCGCTGTCCGATCTGCGTCCGCACCTCAATCCCGAACACCTGATCGTGTCGATCGCGGCGGGTGTGTCGCTGGCGAAGATGGTGGACGGACTCGGTGCCGCCGCGCGACTCATTCGCGTGATGCCAAACACGCCGTGCCTCGTGGGAAGTGGAGCCAGCGCGTTCGCTCGCGGGGGCGCGGCTTCATCGCAGGATGGCGAGTTGGTGCGCAGCCTGTTGTCCACGGTCGGCCTCGCGGTGGAGGTTCCCGAAAAGTTGCTGGACGCCGTCACGGGCTTGTCGGGCAGCGGGCCAGCCTACGTCTACCAAATCATTGAAGCGTTGAGCGACGGCGGCGTGCGAGTCGGTTTGCCGCGTGACATCGCCACGAAACTCGCCGCTCAAACGCTGCTCGGTGCGGCGCAGATGGTCCTTACCACGGGACAGCATCCCGGCGCGTTGAAGGATGCGGTGACGAGTCCCGGCGGCACGACCATCGCCGGCCTGCACGCGCTCGAACAAGGCGGCTTACGCGGCATCCTGATGAACGCCGTTCAAGCGGCGACGGAACGCTCGCAGCAACTCGGCCAATCGTAAATCACCGGCTCCCCCAGTTCATCAATGAGGTCCGGTCGCGATGACTCTGTGGAACTGGAAAGTCGGCGGTGGTGTGATCGTGCTGGCCTTCGTGGCGGGGGCGGTCATCGGTTCGATTGGCCTTCAAAAACACAGCCGCTTGGTTTCATCGACCGACTCAGGCTCTTGGTCGAATCCGCTGCAACCCGCTTACATCGGTGATGTCGGCTGCGCGCAGTGCCATCCCGAGCAGGTTGCTGATCACGCAGGCAGCGGTCATGCGCAGACCTTTCACAGCGGAGACCTTGTCGAACAGTTCGCGATGCTTCGTGATCGCTCGTTCCGCGACGATGAGCGGGGTGGCACGTTTACGTTTCGAGCGGAGGGACGCCAGCTTGTCGCTGAGTTTGAGAACGGGACTCGGCACGAGCGGCTACCGATTCCGTTCGCACTCGGCTCGGGGACTCACGCCACAACGCTGATCAGTTTGCTCGCGTCCGAGTCTGGTGAGCCGACCGTGCTAGAACATCGCGTTTCGTACTTTGCGACCGATCAGAAGTTGGGAGTCACGCCAGGACAGACCGGCCTGAGCGAAGTCGATCCGGTGGACTGCCTAGGGCGCGTCTATCGCGGGCGCGAGGCGACGAACTGCATTGGCTGTCACACGACGACGGCCAGAATTCGCGGGCGCGAGCTGCACGACGTGCGTGCGAACGTCGGCTGCGAAAGTTGTCACGGTCCTGGGCGCGGCCACGCGGCGGCGATGGAAGCGAACCGGCCCGGTCACGAGATTTCCTCTGGCAACGAAATTCGATTCGCCAAAGGAACGGTGTCGGCTGCGGAAGAAATTCAACTCTGCGGAAAGTGCCATCGCACGCCCGAGATGTTGCCCGCTCCTCCCTCAATCACCGATCCGAAAATCGCACGGTTTCAACCGGTCGGGCTGCTCAACTCGAAGTGCTACAAGCGGGCCGAAGGACGGTTGCGCTGCACGACCTGTCACGATCCGCATCGCACCGTTGATCGCGTCTCCGAGAATTACGTGGCGACGTGTCTCGCCTGCCATTCTCAGTCAGACGCCGGTGACAAACTGTGTCCGCAGTCTCCGAAAGAGAAGTGCGTCTCATGCCACATGCCGGAGGTCGAAGTTCACCCCGGCATCTCGTTCCACGACCACTGGATTCGCGTTCGCCCACCCGCTGACGAACGTCCCTGAGAGCGGTGGGACTCACCAAACAAGACGGCCTGGCGTCGTGGGAAGCCGGGCCGTTCTGTTTTGAATCCGCCTCGTAGGATGGACGCCCTCGTCCGTCCGTTTTCAATCGGAAATCGCTCGGACGGGGGCGTCCAAGCTACGTTTCTCGACACGCGGCTAAGGCAGCGGGTCGAGGATGATGTCCTTGACTGTCTTGCCGCCGGGGATCATCGGGAGGACATGCTCTTGGTACGGGCAGATCACGTCGAGCAGATACGGTCCGTCGTAGTCGAGCATCGCTTTCAACGCGGCTGGGAATTCCTGCTTGCTGCGAACCTGAGCCGCGCCGAGTCCGAAGCCTTTCGCGACTTGGACAAAGTTCGGGTAGGTCTCTTCGTAGTGCGGACCAGCTCCCGCACCGGTGGCTTCCGGATGATCGACGGGACCGAGATACGTGTGTGCCCGGTTCTTGGCGTGGAAGCGATCTTCCCACTGCACCACCATGCCGAGGTGTTGGTTGTTGAGCAGCAGGATTTTCACCGGCAGGTTCTCACACTTCAGCGTCGCCAGTTCCTGCACGTTCATCAGCATGCAGCCGTCGCCGTCGATGTCGATCACCAGCCGACCGGGATGCGCCGCCTGCACGCCCATCGCTGCGGGCAGACCAAATCCCATCGTGCCGAGGCCCGAGCTACTGAGCCACCGTCGTGCGTTGCGGAACTTGTAGAACTGAGCCGCCCACATCTGGTGCTGGCCGACACCGACGTTCACGAACGGGTCTTGGTCAATCGTCTGTCGCCACAGCTCCGAGATGGCATACTGCGGAATGATGAAGTCGCCCGAATCGCGCACGGTCAGCGGGTGCTTTGTTCTCCATTCGTTGACCTTCGTCCACCACGCATCAATCTCGGGAACGTCGGAGTCTTCGATCATCGCATTCAGGCCCTGAAGGACTTCCTTCACGTTGGCCACGACGGCGATCTGAGCGATCCGGTTCTTGTGAATCTCGGACGGGTCGATATCGACGTGAATGACCTTGCCGTGCTTGGCGAACTCGCTCAATTTGCCCGTCACGCGGTCATCGAATCGCACACCGAGCGCGATCAGCAGATCGGCATCGTCAATGGCGAAGTTCGAGTACGCCGTGCCGTGCATTCCGAGCATGTGCAGCGACTGATCGTCATCCGCCGGGAAGCAGCCGATCCCCATCAGCGTCGTCGCCACGGGGATGCCCGTCTTGCGAGCAAACTTCTGGAACTCTTCGCTCGCGTCGGCCTGAATGATCCCGCCACCGGCATAGAACAGCGGCTTCTTCGATTCGCCGATCATCTTCAGGATCGCGCGAATCTGGTTCGGGTGAACGCGACGAACTTCGGGGTGATAGCCGGGGAGGTTCATCGCCGGGTCGTAATCGACGACCCACGGCTGACCATCGTCCGTCCACGACGAGCCATCGACCCGCTTGCCGTCGATCCAATTCATCTGGACATCTTTAGGGATGTCGATCAGCACCGGACCCGGTCGTCCCGTGCGAGCGATGTGGAACGCTTCCTTGATGACGCGCGGGATGTCCGACGTTTTCGTGATGAGATAGTGATGCTTGGTGATCGCGCGGCAGATTTCGACCATCGGCGTCTCTTGGAACGCATCGCTGCCGATCAGGTGCGTATGAACCTGAGCCGAGATGGCGATCAGCGGGATGCTGTCCATTTTGGCATCGGCAATCGCGGTGACGAGGTTCGTCGCACCGGGACCGCTCGTCCCCATGCAGACGCCGACCTTGTCCGTGGTGCGCGACACGCCTTGCGCGGCGAAGGCTCCCCCTTGTTCATGCCGAGGCAGAATGGTCCGGATGTCGGCGGCGCGGTACGTCAGGGCCTGATGGATCGGCATGCTGCATCCGCCGGGATAGGCGAAGATCAGGTCCGTTCCCTGTCGGATGAGGCACTCGACAAACACATCGG
The DNA here is from genome assembly GCA_043746775.1 of Schlesneria sp. Classification (GTDB taxonomy): domain Bacteria; phylum Planctomycetota; class Planctomycetia; order Planctomycetales; family Planctomycetaceae; genus Schlesneria. The sequence goes on along the minus strand of JAYTQJ010000717.1, from coordinate 2,385 downwards.
CCCCGTTCAACTTCTGCGGTGTCGTCGGAGCCGGCGCGGTCGCCGGAGAAGCGGGAGTCAATGTGCAGGTTGCAGTCGCCACGATCACGGTCCTCAAACAAGTCGTTCGGAGAGGTTGGTTGACAAACTTGGCCGCGCCCCTCCAGACACGGCCAAACGGGCAGGGAGTCTACCGGCCGAGTCAACCCAAGGCGAGTGGCCAGTCTGCGTGAAGCCGTTTTTCCTCAAGACACTCCCCCCGCAGGACCGGCACCATCGGTGTTTTCGGTTTGAAGAGCGACTCCGACATGCTGGCGGGGTGCCGCGTGACCTTCAATAATCCGACCCGCACAGCAGTCTCTCGCAACTACGACATCTCAAGCTCAACAGGAATGGATCGCATGACCGCTTTGAACTGGAACAGCCGCCAACTCACACACGGCTGGCAGCGGGGAGTGACGGCGTTCTTTCATGGTCTCGGCATGACCGAGGCTGACTTCGACAAACCGCAGGTCGGGATCGGCGTGCCGCTGCTCGAAGGGAACTTGTGCAACCAGCATGCGTACGCGTTGGGGAGCAAGGTGGCGGAAGGGTGTCGCGCGGCGGGGCTGCTTGGCTTTCCATTCGGCACTCCGGCGGTCAGCGACAATCTGACGCAAGGTCTGGAAGGAGGCGGGGCGAGTCTCGTCTCGCGCAACTTGATCGCGAATTCGGCCGAGTGCGTGGTGTCGGCTCACTGCTACGACGCGATGGTCGGGCTGCATCACTGCGACAAGAACGGACCCGGCTTCGCGATGGCGCTGGCGCGGATGAACTATCCCGGCCTGATCCTCAGCGGTGGCAGCATTCAGCCCGGCTGCTATCAAGGTCGCAACGTGACGATCCTCGACGTGTACGATTCACAGGCAGCGGCGTCTGTCGGCGCGATCCCTCAAGCTGAGGCCGACGAGATCCGGCGCGTCGCCTGTCCGGGGCCGGGAGGCTGCGGGATCGCGGCGTCGTTCAATACGTGGGGCCTCGCGATGGAGGCGATCGGCCTGATGCCGCCTCAAAGCAGTTCGATCCCCGCGATTGATCCGGCCAAGCAAGAGGACTGTCTGAACGCGGGCCAACTGATTCGCGGCCTGCTCGAACGCAACATCCGGGCGCGAGACATCCTCACCCGCCAAGCCTTCGACAACGCCGCCGCCACCATCGCGGCGGCCGGTGGTTCGACGAACGCAGTCCTGCACCTGTTGGCTTTGGCACGCGAAGCCCAAGTCGATTTCACGCTCAAAGATTTGCAGCTCATTCTGAAACGAACACCGGTGCTGTGCAGCTTCGCGCCGCGCGGGACAAAGACGATGGTCGATCTGCACAACGTCGGCGGAACGTCGGTCCTACTGAAGCATCTCATCCGAGCAGGTGTCATCGACGGCAGTTGCCTCACCGTGACTGGCAAGTCAATTGCCGAGAATGTCGCCAACGCGAACGACGCAACCGTAGGGTGGGACCAGCGGCGCATCGCCGCGCCGGCCCACCATGCTGGTCAAACTCCCCCTGATGGTGGGCCGGCGCTCGAAGCGAGCTTGTCCCACCCTACGTCGAATGGCGTGATGGCAACGCCGTCGAACGAAGACAACTTGTTCGCACCGATCGATGCCCCGTTCAAAGCCTTCGCCGACATGCAGGTCTGTTTCGGCAACCTCGCCCCCGACGGCATCGTCTTCAAGGTGTCGAGTCTTTCCGAACCCCGCTTCCGTGGCCCGGCGATCTGCTTTCAAAGTGGCCGCGATGTCTCCGAGGCGGTCGAGCAGCGCCGGATTCGCCCTGGCCATGTGATCGTGTTGCGTTATCAAGGCCCGGTCGCGGCGGGAATGCCCGAGGTCGTCCTCGCCGCGTCGGCACTCTCCGTCCCCGAACTGAACGGTAAGGTCGCGCTGATCTCCGACACGCGCGTCTCGGGTATTTCACATGGAGCAATTGGCGTCCACTGTGCCCCCGAAGCAGCCGTCGGAGGTCCGATCGCCCTCGTCCACGACGGCGACGAAATCAGCTTCGACCTCATGCCCGGAACCATCACGCTCCACGTCACCGACGAAGAACTGAACCGCCGCCGCCAGCAATGGCAAGCCCCCAAGATCAAGCACGCGCGAGGCTACCTTGCCGACTTCGCCGCCACCGTCGCCCAAGCCAACGACGGCTGCGTCAGCCGCGCGTTCCACAGCCAACTCAAGTGAGCTTGCCGAGCCATGACGTTTCCGACAGAAGTGGTGAGCCGGGCGGCGTCAGCCCAATGGCACTTACTTTGAGCGAATTCCAAAGAGACGTTCGGTGCGACGTAGCTGAAGTCGTAAGACTTCAGCCGTCCTCGACGATCGTCTGAAGTCTTACGACTTCAGCTACACCCCAAAGTAGTGCCATTGC
>JAYTQJ010000716.1:0-6368 GCA_043746775.1 Schlesneria sp. | reverse complement strand
CGGGGCGTTGCCCACGCGGTTAAGCGAGCGAATTGGCATCGTTCTCAATGTGAGCCTCATCTCGATCACGTTCGCTCCAACCGAATGTCGATTTCCCGTTCGATGTACTTCCATTCTTCCGTTCCGCGCAGCGCTGCCAGTAGGTCATCGAAAATGGTCGAGTCACGCGGGGCGAATTCAAACCATGTCAAGAAATCGAATTGCTCTCCTAAGTCGCGACCGTGCATCAGCCGGCGAGCGATAGCGGGGAGGTACCGCATCCCGGTAGCGATGTGTCGCGAGCGAGTTTCCAAAATGTCGCGTCGTTCGTCCTGAGCCAGATTCCACCACTCGGGCGACTTCTTGATCGGAATCAACGCGGCACAAGTCGCTTCGGTTCGATTGAGTCCCGGTTGCTTAGAGAGCAACTGATCACGTTCCTCGCGCGAGACGTATCGGATGTTGCTGACAACGCCCCGCAGTAGCCAAGACGTTCCCAGCGTCAGCCGTTCCACGGGCCCATTGACAATGTCCACGTGCGTCACCGGTTTAAGTGGCTGTCCACAACGAATAGTTGTTCCGGTCACTCGCCACGCGCCGCTGGAACCGCCGAGATAGTTGTAGAGCGCATCCATGGGTTGCTTCTTCAAAAGTTCGCGGACACCACGCAGCTTGTTCGATCGGCAGGTAATCATGCTCATGAGACAACTCCCGTTCCACACTTCACGCTGGTTGGAACCGACGTTCGATAACGCTCATCAGCCGATCCAGTGCGAAGCCGACGGCTCCAATGGTCAGGATGCAGAGGATGATGTGTTCGTAAATCAGGCTGTTGTATTCCTGCCACAAGAAGCCGCCGACGCCCGGTGCGCCGGTCAGCATCTCGCACGCGACGATCACCAGCCACGCGATCCCGAGGCTCAGGCGATAGCCCGTGAACATGAACGGCAACGTCGCCGGAAGCAGCACTTTGAACAGCGTCTTCGTCCGTGACAACTTCAGGACTTTGGCGACGTTCAAGTAATCCTGCGGCACCGCGCGCACACCCATCGCCGTGTTGACGACCGTCGGCCACATCGAGCAGAGCGCGATCGTGAAGAGTGCCGCCGGCTCAGACTTTCCGAACAAGACCAACCCCAACGGCAGCCATGCCAGCGGTGAGACCGGTTTCAAGAACTGAATGATCGGATCGAAGATGCGCGTCAACAGCTTGGACGTTCCCAACAGGAAGCCGAGTGGTGTCCCGATCAGCAGCGCAAGGAAGTAGCCTTTCCCGACGAGGATCAGCGAGTACCACGTGAACCGCAGGATGCCTTGGTCCAGCTCGCCTCGCTTAGCAAACGGCTGCGCGATGTACGGCTGACTCACCTGCCACGTCTTGATCGGCGAAGGCAGGTTCGGTGCCCACGTCGCACACGAGATGGCCCACAGCATCACGACCGCCAGCATGCCGATGAGTGGCAGGACGAGGTAATCCAACGGAAATCGACGGTCAGACATGATGGTCTCGATTCACAGGCCCTGACGAAGGAGCAGTGTCATTGGAAACGGGTGTTTGCAATTTGAGTCGCGAAGCGACGGCAGCAAATAGCCGTGGGCGTCAGCCCTCGGACAGGACGGACAACAATCTCTTGAGCCGCGAAGCGGCGGCAGACATGCCAGCAGCGACTTTGTCTACCGCCGCTTCGCGGCTCACCGACTTCATCACTGGTCATCCGCAGGCTCACGCCTGCGGCTAATTGCTGACATCGCTTCGCGATTGAAAACCGGGATGTGCATATCACGTCGCGCCAAACGTGTTGCCATACTTTGCCAACGCCACGTGCGCACCCCCGGCGATCACCCCTTCAAGTTCTTCACCGCGAACCCGGTCGCGTATTCCTCGGGCTTGGTTGGGTCGAACTGCACTCCGTCGAACAGGGTTTCCGGTTCCATGCTCGCGCCTCCGTGGGCGTAGCCGATTTCCTTCATCGCCTCTTCGTAGAGGTCGCCGCGCATGACCTGCTTCGTGACCCCTTCGTAGTCGGGCGCTCCTTCGACCATCCCCCAACGGCGGAACTGCGAGAGCCACCAGATCGAGTACTTGGCCTGCGGGTAATTGCAGTTCCGCTGGCTGAAGATCATGTAGTTCGGATCGTCCTTCGTGCGGCCATCGCCGTAGTCGTACTTTCCTTGCAGACGGCCGAGGATCACTTCGGGCGGGCAGTTGATGTACGACGCGGCCGAGACAATCTGAGCCTGCTCAGGCCGGTTGTTCATGTCGTCGAGCCAGACGCTCGCTTCGTGAAGTGCCTTGAGCACGGCCTTCACCGTCTTGGGATTCTTCTCGGCGAACTCGGCCGTGAACGCGCAGACCTTCTCGGGGTGATCCTTCCAGATGTCTTGGGTCGAGATCGATGTGAAGCCGATGCCGTCCGAGATGGCTCGTGCATTCCAAGGCTCGCCGACGCAGAAGCCGTCCATCTTGCCGACCTTCATGTTCGCCACCATCTGCGGCGGCGGAACGGTCGCGAGAGACACATCAGTGTCGGGATTGATCCCTCCTGCGGCGAGGTAATACCGCATCCACATCGCGTGAGTTCCCGGTGGAAACGTCATCGCAAACGTCATCGGAGTCCCAGCCCCTTTCGCCGCATCGACCAGTGGCTTGAGTGCCTTCGGATCATCGGCGACCTTCCCTTTCAAGTCGGCCTTCAGCGTAATGGCCTGTCCATTTCGACTCATGATCCACGGCACGACCATCGGTTTCTTGGGTGAACCAAGCAGCCCCATCGTCGAGGCAATTGGCATCCCGAGCAGCATGTGCGTTCCCTGGATGTCGCCGTTCGACAACGAGTCTCGAATCGCCGCCCAACTCGCCCCTTTGCTGACCGTCGAGTTGATCCCGTACTTCTTGAACAGACCCTTCTCATGCGCGATGACGATGGGAGAACAATCGGTCAGCGCGATGATGCCGAACTTGAGGTCCGACATCTCGGGCGTCTCACTGGATGGTGCGACGTGCGCGTTCGTAGGGACAGGCGTTGTTGAGCTGGAAGAGGTCGTCGCGGTCGATGTGCCGCAACCCGACAACAGTCCCGAAGCGACTCCCGCTGCCGCAGTCCCCAGAAACGTGCGGCGAGTGAAGGCGGAACGACGAGGCATGATGAAACCCTTTCCGATTCGTGTGGAAACAATGGCGACAACCGAGTGTCATTCGATGCAGGCTTCGCAACGCAACCACGATGCCAATGCCGTCTCACATCGGGCGCTGAGCTTCCGCGTCCGTCAGCAACCACTCAGAAGAGGCTTGCAAATCGCGATTTTTCAACAGGCGCGCGAGTGACGAATGCGGATTCCCGAACGACAACAAAAGCCTTGGTCGCAATGTGCAATGGCGCGACGGAGTCGCTGAAAGAGCAGCGAGAGGTTGCCTTCAGAACAGACAGCCGTGACGCGCCCCTCACGATGCGAGCGGACCGTTCCGTGAGTTGAAGATTCGGCGCACTTCCCCATTTCGTTCCGATGTTGTTATCCGGAATCTTTCTGCCGCTCTCTTTCTGCCTCCTGCTTTCTTCAAGTCTGAAGCAGGAAGGCAGAAAGAGAGCGGCAGAAAAATGAGTACGGCGAAGTCCTCGTGAACTCTCGAACGCAATCGATGCACAGCCTCAAAGAATGGAGGTGCGTCGCGCGACAGAATTCCGGTCATGGAATGACCGGACTACGTAGCTCAGTCATTCCATGACTGAGATTCTGGATGGGCAAGCAGCTCTCCATTCTTAGCGTTGACGACGCACTGGCCCCTGACCGCGTGACCTCAGATTGGGTCGCAATGAAACGACGCTTCGGCATTCCGAAGTGCAAGCTCGTGTAGACCGAAGTTCATGTGCGACATCGCTGACCAATGCTCAAGCAGGTCTGCCTGTGGAACGTTCACCGGCTTCAGGGATCGAACGGGATCGTGGATGCGGAACGGCTGCAACACAGGCTTCGTTGTCACTTTTGCCAACGTGTTCTCATCAGCTCACGACGTTGGCATGTGGATTGCCGAACAGGCTCAGGTGGAATGCCGAAGCATCCACGGAATCTTGGTCCACCAATCTCATGTTCAAAGAGTTCGGCATGTCTTCGATCAGTGATCTGCAATCCGCGCGTCCTGTTTCTGTCACCACGATCGACGCGAAGGCTTTCGATGTGGAGAGCGCCGCGCGGATGAGAGTCCTCTGGCTCTCCTTCATCGGGTTCACGTTGAGCTTCGCGGCGTGGCTGATGTTCGGTGTGCTGGGGATTCCGATTCAGAAAGAATTTGGAATCTCGGACATCTCCCTGGCGTGGCTGTCGGCTGTGGCGATCCTCAACGGTGCGCTGTGGCGTTTGTTCTTCGGCATGTTGACGGAACGCATGGGGGGCAAGCGCGTCTTCATCGGGATGTTGACTCTGGCCAGCATCAGTTCGTTTCTCGTGTCGTCGGCCACGTCGTTTCCGCAGTTGATGTTCTATGCGTTTCTGGTGGGGATCGGCGGCAACAGCTTCTCGGTGGGGTCGGCGTGGAACGCGGCGTGGTTCCCGCCGAAGCAGCAGGGCTTCGCGATGGGCCTGTTCGGCGCGGGCAACGTCGGCGCGTCGGTGACAAAACTGATCGGGCCGCTGTTGATTGGGATTGTCCCCGCGACAGGCTTGCTGGGCGGACTCGTGCCGGGTGGCTGGCGCTTCGTTCCGTTCCTGTATGGCGTCCTACTGATGATCATGGCGGGACTGGTGTTGGTCCTTGCTCCGTCACCGGACAAGATGCCGGGTGCCGGACGATCGCTTGCTTCGATGCTCGTTCCGTTGCGGCAGGTCCGTGTCTGGCGATTCAGCCTGTACTACATGGTGGTGTTCGGGGCTTATGTCGCGTTGTCGGTATCACTGCCCAAGTACTACGTCAACGTTTACGACCTGCCCTTGAGCCAAGCGGCATTGTTGACGACGCCGTTCATCTTCGTGTCCAGCCTGCTGCGTCCGTTGGGCGGCTGGATGTCGGACAAATTCGGGCCGCGCCGGGTGACTTATGGTGTGTTCATCGTGGGAGCGTTGGCTTCGCTGATTCTGTTTCTGCCGTTGGACGTGTACTCGTTCACCGCGTGCTTGGTGATGCTCGGCATCACGCAAGGGATCGGCAAAGCTTCGACCATCAAGTACGTCCCCGAGTACTACCCGAAGGATGTCGGTGCCGTGGTGGGACTGGTCGGTTGTCTGGCTGCGGTTGGTGGCTTCGCGATGCCGCCGCTGTTCGCGTACCTCAAGCAATGGACCGGCCAACCGCAGTCGATGTTCTGGGTCATCTTCGCCCTCACGATCGCGAGTCTCGTGTGGCTGCATCTCGTGGTGCGGAAGATCAAGCTCGGCGAACAGCAGACGATCTGAGTCGGCAGTGGCCATCGCGCACGCAAGCCGGGGTCAGGCACTCCAAACTTCAAACGGCAGCAGAGGAATGCGTGAACTGTAAGCCATGGCTTCAACCGCTGCCGTTTGAAGTTTGGAGTGCCTGACCCCTGACTCAGAACCGGGCCGCTCACCCCACCGGCAGCGCCAGTCCAAAACGTTGGACCACTTCATACTGCGTGACGAGGCGGATCAGTTCGGCATGAGACCGCGCGTGGAGCTTCTTCATGACAGTGGCTCGACGCATTTCGATCGCGCGCTCGGTGACGGCCGCTCGCAGAGCGATCGCCTTGTTCGGCAGCCCCAATAGCAGCAGATCGAGGACTTCGCGATCCTTCGTTGTGAGCGTTTGAAACCGCTCGCCGATGGCGAGCCACACGGTGCGCAGGCGTCTCCGTTCGACATCCTCTTCGAGGGCAGATGCGATCCGAGTCAGAATTTCATCCGACGGATCTGTCGCTTCAAACACCGTGACCTTGCCCGCCGTGAGTCGCCTTAACAAACAGGCCAATTCGGGCGACGTGGCCAACACAATCAATGGCCGCTCGTCACCGCGGCCCATCCAGCGCGCACAGGCTTGCAGGCCATCCGTCTCACGCTCGGAGGTCAGCACCAGCAGCACGCAGCCCGGCGCATCATCATCACGGAAGTCGGTCACGGAACGAAACGTCCGTGTGACGGCACCGCGAGCTTGGGCCAAACCACTCCACTGCCGGGCGGCTTCGTGCTCACCAACGACAAAAACAACAGGCTCGGTTGGCGGGGACATAACGTTCCGCGGTGTGGAGAGTGAGGTCAGCGCAATCATGATGCTTCGAGTCGAAAGCAACCGCCGTGCCATTGCGGGTGAGTGGCCTCTTGCATCCCCTCCTCCTTCGGAAACGTGATCCCACCGGGCAACGCCGTTCAGGAGTTCGGGAATTCGAACAGAGCCGATCGAACGTAGCAGAAGTCGTCAGACTTCTGACGAGTCCTCACGTCGTCAG
>JAYTQJ010000715.1:0-2903 GCA_043746775.1 Schlesneria sp. | reverse complement strand
AAAGTGAGTGCCATTGGGCGCTAGCCGCCGGTTCTTGAGATGGCAGACACGTGGAGCACGATTTCATCGTGCTCATGACTCGAAGAACACGGGCACGTTGAAAACGTGCCCCACGTCATTCAACAGTCGAGTGAGTCATGACACTGCGCGAGCGACTGCTGCAACCGGGCCGACACTGGGTACTGGTGTCGGTGGCGATGTACGTGTTCGCTTGCGTGCTGCCTGCCGTGGGACCGATCAACGCAGAAAATCCGATTCGCGGCTATGTCTGCCTGATCTCGGTGAACGGTCCGTTTGTTTACGTTTACCGACTCCCCTATTGGTGGGCGAACCCGAGCTACTTTGTCGCGGTGATTGCAGCACTGTTCCCATGGCCTCGCATCGCGGTCGTGTTCGCCATCGTGGCCGCGCTGCTCGCGATGAGTTACGAAGTGATCGCGTTCTATGAAGGAGGGATCTCGGGCGTCAGGGAAATGCTGCTGCCGGGATGCCTGATGTGGATTGCCAGCCTTCAAACTCTGGCTTGTCACGAACTGTGGCGAGCTTGGCTCGACTGGAAGCGGTGAGGCTGCGAACTGGAAGTCAGGTCGAGGAGGCACTGAAACGAGTCGAGCCGCACAGATGTCTCGTGCGGCTCGACTCGTTTCAGTGTTGGTCTGCGATGAACGAATCAGTCTCAACTCAGCTTCTTGAGCTTCGAGATCCGTCCCGTCCCGACCCATTCGGCAACAAAAATACTGCCGTCGGAGGCGAAGCAGGCGTCGTGAGGATGGACGAACTTGCCGGCCTGCCACTTCGACTTGTCGCCGCGAATGCCGCCGCCATCCTTGCCGGTGATTCGAGCCACGTCTTCGCCGAGCCGCGCCACGACCTCGTTCTTCTCATTGAGCAACGTGACCCGCGCGTGCAGTTCGGGAACAACCAAAAGGTTCTTCCACGTCTCACAGTTGGCGGGCAGGCCGTAGCCCTTGAGCGTCTCGACGTACTTGCCGTCCAGCGTGAAGTACTGCAACGCATGATTGGCTCGGTCACAGACAACGATCGACGGAGTCCGCCCCGCGCGCTTGTCGATCCAGATTCCATGCGGCGTGTTGAATGTTCCCTCGCCCTTGCCTCCGCCGCCGAAGTGCGAGACCCACTTGCCGTCCTTGTCGAATCGGTGAATCACAAACGCACCGTAGCCATCGACCAGCAGAAAACCGCCGTCATCAAGGAACGCGAAGTTCGTCGGCATGAAGCGGTCCCGTCCCCAGACCCTCGCCCGCTTCGTGTCTTCCTCGGCGGCATACACGCCCGACTGCATCGGAGCGAACTGCTCCCAAACGGTCTCGCCCTTCAGCGTCAGCTTGCAGAACGACTTCACCTGTTGGTACGAGCAAACGTAGAGGAACTCTTCCGAGCCTTCCTGTCGAATCTCGACACCGTGCCCGCCTCCTTGAAACCGCTCGCCGAACGCACGGATGAACTTGCCCGTCTCATCGAACACGAAGATCGACGGGTGGTCTTTCTGATCCTCGCGTCCTTCGTGGATGACGTACAGGTTCCCAGACTTATCCACGGCAACGTTGTGCGTCGTCTGCCACGTGTACTTGTCGGGAAGTTGAGGCCACTCATGCTGGACCTCGAACTGGTGCTCGCCCTCACCCACGATGAGTGGCTTGTCCGCCTTACTCTTCGCATGAACCGCAGGAGCAGCGATGAGAGCGGCGGTCCCGGCAACAGCAGCCGTGGACAGAAATTCGCGACGTGACAGAGGCATGTTCCGGACTCCAATTTAATTGATTGGGAAAAACAACGAAGCAGAAACGCGACAGTGTTCTCATTGAACCTGGTGCCGTGTCATCTCTTAGATTTGGTGTTGGTTGTCGTTCGAGAATCTCTGTCATGGAATGACTGAGCTACGTAGTCCGGTCATTTCATGACTGGAACTCAGCCGGCCAGCCAACCCCAATCCGTAACGTTGACGAAGCACTCGCTGGCAAGGAAAGCAATCGAGGCGTCCGACTAACAACCATGTAGGACGGGCACTCTTACCCGTCTTTCAACTTGCAAACCGACGGGCATGAGTGCCCGTCCTACCTGTTCTCAATTGGCTGCCAAGCATCCCCACTTTCATTCGACCGGCGGGATGTACGTGTTCGTGAGCTTGGCGTAGTCCTCGCGCACTGGACTGAAGACATCCAGTACGACGGCCGGACCACCGACAGCGACCGCCCGATGCGGGACGTGGGGCGGGATCATGAACATCGACCCCGCCTCGCAGACGCGAGTCTCGTCGCCGATGGTCAGCTCGACCCGACCGCGTAACAACATCCCGCCCTGTTCGTGCGGGTGCGAGTGCAGCGGCACCTCGGCCCCGTCGTCCATTTCGAGGTACGACAGCATCAGGTTCTGTCCAAACGGCGTGCGCATCTTGCAGCCGGGAACGGGCGAGATCGGTTCGATGTCGTCGATGTTGATGAAACCCATGGCAACTCCAAACAAATTGATGCCGTCGTATGTAATCCAAGCGAGCCGGGTGCCGTCAGGCCAATGGCACTCACTTTGGGTGTAGCTGAAGTCGTAAGACTTCAGACGACCGCCAGAGACGGCTGAATTCTCACGAATTCCGCTACGTCACATCGATCGTCAATTCGAGATTCGTTCAAAGTGTGTGCCATTCGCCGTCAGGCCCCGGGTTCTTCGTTTTGTCCCCTCGCCTCCACTTGTGTACCGCCGCTTCGATGGCCGGAAAAGGGGGAGACGAGAAACTCGCGGTACTGATCATCTGATCCCCGCTCTTCAGCATCCGATCCGGAAATGCACCGAGTTCCAGCCGCGTTCCCTGCTAAGAAACTAGCGCAGAAATAACTGTCGCACATTGTCGTGGTTCGCTCCGCGAACCAACGTTGGTTCGCGGAGCG
>JAYTQJ010000714.1:0-2910 GCA_043746775.1 Schlesneria sp. | reverse complement strand
GTCGGCGCTGCGCAATTCAGGTTTGCGGAGAGCCATTGCGGCGTTCTTCTTCTTCAACGCCGCAGAATGGGCCACCTGGATAGCGATCCTCGTGTGGGCATTCAATCGAGGAGGCGCGACTGACGCCGGACTGATCGCCTTGGCGCAACTGGTACCTGCGGCGATCGTGGCCCCCTTTGGCTCGGTTATCGGGGACCGAATGCCGCGCAATCGAGCGCTCGCTCTCGGCTACGGCCTTCAGTCTCTGACCATGATGGCGACGGGCATCGCACTCGCCTCGGCGGTTTCGCCCTGGCTCATCGCATTGATGTCGTCGGCCGCTGCGTGTGCAATCACCCTGACCCGACCAGTTCACAATGCAGCGTTGACTGACTTGGCCCGGAGTCCTGAGGAATTGACGGCAGCTAACTCGGCCTCCTCCCTCGTTCAGGGCGTCGCGCTTTTCGCCGGTCCTGCCGTAAGCGGACTCTTGCTCGCTATCTGGAATCCGGGTTCTGTGTTCCTGGTCATGGGTGTCACGATGGCGATTGCGGCCATACTTGTGGTTGCTGCGCCGTTACAGCGCACGTCGCTGCGGATCCACGATGAGCACTTACTGCGATCTGCGGCGATTGGGTTCTCGGCAATTCGCCGAGATGCTCCTGCTGCACTGCTCGTGTTGATGGTCGGGGCCCAGTTCATCGTCGTGGGGTTGATGGACATCTTCGCAGTAGTGCTGGCCTTCGATATTTTGCAAACAGGTCAGTCGGGCCCGAGTGCGCTGAATTCCGCACTTGGTTTAGGCGAAATTGCTGGCGCCGCCTTCACCGTCGTCCTCGTCGGGAGGCGACAGATGGCACCCGCACTCGTTGTCGGTGTACTGGGTGTCGGAGTACCGATCGCTTTGGTGGGATTGGAGCCGTCGCTCTGGATAGCTCTTGGGTTGTTTGCGGTGTGCGGCGCAGGGAATGCCTTTTTCGACGTAGGCGCTCGGACCCTCCTGCAGCGAACGGTGCAGGCCGACCTCTTGTCGCGAATATTCGGAATTCAAGAGGGACTGATGATGGTCGGTCTGGCGATTGGTTCCGTGCTGGCACCGCTGCTCGTCCACGCTTTCGGGGCACAGGGGGCCTTCGTCGTTGCCGGCACCTTTTTGCCGACTATGGGACTCATGGCGTGGACCCAGATCAGAAAATTGGATGGGCGCGCCGTGCTCCCAGGCCCGGCCTTCTTGCTCCTGCGTCGACTCCCGATGTTTGCCCCGCTTCCGCAGCGAACGCTCGAACAACTCTCTGCGTTAGTTGTTGATCTCGACGTTGGTGCCGGAACCACCGTCATCCGTGAGGGGGATCTTGGTGACCGCTTCTACTTAATCGAGTCAGGCGATGTCGTGGTTACCCAGCGAGGCATCCAATTGAGAGAGCTTCACGCGGGGGACCAGTTTGGTGAGATCGCGCTCTTACGCGACATTCCGAGAACTGCGACGGTAGTGACGACCAGCCGAACCCACCTCCTTGTCCTTGAACGTGACGATTTCCTCGGTGCCGTGACAGGATTCGCGCCGGCGCGGGCGGCAGCCGAATCAGTGGTGAGTCGTCATCTCGTCGACGAGCAAGACCACTTAGATGGGAAAGACAACAGCTAGCCGACGGGTTCGAAGCGAGACGTGAAATGTCGCAAGGCTGGCGGTTCTTCCACGATGCGGTATGCCGGCAAACTGGAGGCCTTCGAGCTCACTTGCTCGCAAACTTCGATGACGTAGTCGATGTGCGACTGCGTGTAGGTGCGACGCGGAATCGCGAGCCGAACGAGATCCATCCCGGCCGGAATCTCGGTTCCGTCGGGTTGGCGGCCAAACATCACCGTCCCTATTTCACAGCCGCGAATTCCTCCTGCTTCGTACAGGGCGATGGCCAGCGATTGCCCCGGGTACTGCAACGGATCGATGTGCGGGAGCAGGGCGCGGGCGTCGAGGTAAACCGCGTGCCCACCAATGGGTTGTACGACCGGGATATCCAGACCCATGAGTGCGTGCCCGAGGTACGCCGTCGAGCGGATCCGGTAGCGCAGGTAGTCGTGATCGACGGCTTCACGTAGTCCCTGCGCGAGTGCTTCTAGGTCGCGCCCGGCAAGCCCGCCGTACGTTGGGAATCCCTCGGTAAGGATCAGCAGCGTGCGACATTGGCTCGCGAGCGTATCGTCATTCATGGCGAGCCAGCCGCCAATATTTCCCAGTGGATCCTTCTTCGCACTCATCGTCATGCCGTCGGCAAGAGACGCGATTTCGCGCACGATGTCGCGTACTTCACGATCTCCTTGGCCTTCTTCGCGCTCGCGGATGAACCACGCATTTTCTGCAAACCGGCAGGCATCGAGAAAGAGGGGTTTGCCATGGCGATCACAGATAGCTCGGATGCCGCGAATATTCGCCAATGAGACAGGTTGTCCACCGCCTGAGTTGTTGGTGATGGTGACCATGACCAGAGGTACATCGTCGCCTCGCGCGACGAGTAGCGCCTCGAGAGCGTCAAGATCCATGTTGCCCTTGAACGGATGCGTCGATTGTGGGTCGCGGCCCTCGGCTATCACCAAGTCCAGCGCGGCAGCTCCGGTGTATTCGATGTTGGCGCGCGTGGTATCGAAATGTGTGTTGTTGGGTACCACTTTGCCTTCGCCACCGATGGCAGTGAACAGAATCTTTTCAGCGGCCCGTCCTTGATGCGTGGGGATGACGTGCGTAAATGGGAAGAGGTCTTGCACGCTGGCAAGAAACCGAAACCACGACGGTGATCCGGCGTATGACTCATCGCCGCGTTGAATGCCAGCCCACTGTTCTGCGGACATCGATCCCGTACCGGAGTCGGTGAGCAGATCAATGAGCACATCCTCGGCGCGCAGATTGAACAGGTTGTAGCCGGCGGCTCGCACCGC
>JAYTQJ010000713.1:0-15199 GCA_043746775.1 Schlesneria sp. | reverse complement strand
CCAAAGAGGGCTTACGCCCAAGAACCAGGGGGCTTACGCCACCCCGCTCAGAAACGTCTTGCTTTGGGCCGCGAGGAGTACAAACGAAACGTCTCTCCTAGCTCACTCATGTGTCTCCAACGGCTCATCATTGCCTCGTTACTGCTACTGACGTTGTGCCCTCCCACGATCGTTCGCGCCGAGCAGTTCGAGTCCGATTTCGATGGTCCCGGCGTCAGTTGGCAGGCGCGGTGTCGCGAGGCTGACGCGAAGTTGGTGGTTCACGAACGGAGACGCGATGCCGGACACCGCGAGGGGGCCGAGTTCTTTCGGCTCAAGGTCTTTCGCGACAATGTGCCGCTGCGGTTCGAGCATCCCGTTCCGGCCGCGCGCGTCCTCGATGAACTCGTCGCCAGTCTCTGGGTGCGCTCGGATCAGGCGGGAGCGGTGTTGGCGTTGAAGGTTGGATTTCGAGGATTGACTGATCCCGAAACCGGCGCACCGCTCAGCGATGTCATTACTGGCGAGGCCTACAACACGCCGGGCGAGTGGCAACAACTGAAGTGCCAAGCCTCGGACAAGGCGGTCAACGACAAACTGCGTCTGCTGCGAGCACGCAAGCGAATGGCGATTGACCCCGCCACGATGTACGTCGATCGAGTGATTCTCGGCTGCACTCTCACTTCGGGAACGATGCAACTGCTGATCGACGACTTGACGTTTGGGCCGATCGTTTCGATGGAGACCACTCCGCGAACTGATCGCGCGGTCACGCCCATTGGTTCCAGCAACACGACTTCAACCGATCGTGCTTTGGGTGGCCATCGCTTGAACGATGCCGCTCCCGCCGCATCCGTTGGATTGCCCAAAGCGGGACCATCTTCCACCGTCCCCGTTGAGTTCCGGCTGCATCGGCTGCGCGTCGAGGGGCGGCCGTTCATGCCTCGCATGGCGCGGTATCAATCCGAACGCCCGGACATCCTCGCTGCGGCGGGCTTCAACGTGGCCTGGGTTCCCGATGCGGAAGAGACCTCCGTCACGACGCCATTGCGCCGTCAGGGACTTTGGATCACCGCGACGCCGCCGTTCGCGAAAGACGCCGCCGGAGAGTCACTCGAATCCGAAGATGCCAGCCTGTTGCCATTCACTTCGCAGAGTTCCTCGATTCTGTTTTGGATGATGGGAGCGCGCCTCACGGCCAATGATCGGCCGCGTCTGCAAGGCTGGACGAATCAAGTGCGCGATGCCGATCGCGCCTTCAAGCGTCCTCTCGCCGCCGATGTGGCGGACGACGAGCGGCTCTGTTCGCGACATCTCGATCTGCTCGGGATCAGCCGCCACACGATGAACAGTGAGACCTCGCTGCTCGACTACCGCGAATCGCTCGCGATGAAGCGAGACCGCGCGTGGCCGGGAGCCTTGTGCTGGACGTGGATTCAAACGGAACCGACTGCCGAATTGATGAGTCTCACGTCGCTCGCCGAAACGACGCCGCCGCAGTTGGAGCCGGAGCAGATTCGCGCTCAGGTCTACGCCGCGTTGTCAGTCGGTTGTCGAGGCATGGGCTATTGGACGACGACACCGCTCGATGGCGAAGGCCCTGCCGCGCGCGAACGGCTGCTGACGCTGACGCAGCTCAACTTCGAGTTGGGTTTGCTCGAACCTTGGCTGGCCACGGGAACGTCGGTCCAGATGATCCCGTTCACCGTCGATGCGCGCGGCGGCGACACGCGCGTGATGGAGCCAGCGTCCACACCCTCGAAGGGTCTCTTCGGTGGATCGCCCTTCCCGAAGAAAGCCACTCCGACAGCAGCCGACTCGCAGCGGACTCAGGAGCTGTCGGCCGCCTTGATCCGATCCGAATACGGTGCCCTGCTCTTGCCGATGTGGTTTGAAGACCGCGCGCAATACGTTCCCGGCCAGATGACGGCGAACAACGCGACGATCATCGTGCCGGGCGGCGGTGAGACGGCGTCGGCGTGGGAGATCACCACGACCGGCCGGTTGCAGTACCTGCCGCGCGAGACCGTGGCGGGAGGCATCAAGATCGTTCTGCCACGCTTCGACCAGACGGCGGCGATCCTGATTACGTCGGACCAAAACGTTGTCGAACAATTCAACCAGCGTATCGCCGCCATCCAAGACAAAAGTGCCGCCGCGTGCGTCGAGCTGTGCCAATTGAAGCTTGCGCGAACTCGGCAGATCGACCTGCAACTTCAACAACAGGGAGCCGGACTCTCCGCCGCGAAACGCCTCTTGAATGAGGCTCAACACCATTCGGAACAAGCCGCGTCCGCACTGAGACAGCAACAGTTCCAGTCGGCACGGCAGCAGTCGGCGCTCGCCATGCAACACACTCGCATGTTGCAACGGGCACATTGGGATCACGCGGTGAAGACAATGCCGTCGCCGGTCGCCAGCCCGTACGCACTCACCTTTCAAACTCTCCCCGCGCACTGGCGACTGGTGCGAGGTCAGGCAGCGCAGCGAGGCCCGTCCCTGCATGGAGACCACACGGAGAACAAACTTCCGTCCGGCGACTTTGAAGACTACGACACGATGATGGCCTCGGGCTGGCGTCATGAACAACGCGCGATCCCCGGTGTGCAATCGGTGGCCGAACTCCATCCGTCGCCGCAACAAGGTCAGTACAGCCTGCGATTGGCAGCGCGGGTTGATTCCGAGGCCACCCGCAATGAACCGCCGCCATCGTCGCTAAACAAGATTCCCGTGACGGTCGTCTCCCCGCCAATTTCGGTTCGTGCGGGACAAGTCGTGCGGATCAGCGGCTGGGTGAAGCTGCCTCAGCCCGTCAGCGGGAGTCTCGACGGAGCGACTTTGCACGATAGTTTGCTCGGAAAAACCGGGGCTTGGCGCATCAAGCCGTCTCGCGATTGGCAACGACTCGAAGTGCTGCGCGTGGTTCCCGAGAGCCAAGAGTTCACAGTCACGGTCGCGCTGCACGGACTCGGTGAGCTGGCAATCGACGACCTTCAGATCACGGCCTTCACGCCGTCGAACGAGGTCGCCGATACTCCGCTGCCAAACGAATCCCCCGTCAAGCCGGCACGATTCAATCCACTTGATGCTCTCGATCTGAGACGCCTCAACCCGCTGCCCAAACGAAAGTGAACATGAGCAAACTTGAGCAATGGTCCGCTCAAATGATTTTCGGAGCGGGGCGGCGTCAGCCCCCTGGCTCTTGGGCGTCAGCCCCTCTTTGATCAACGCCGAACCAGGGGGCTGACGCCCAATGGCACTCACTTTGAGCGAACTTCAAATGGATGATCCGAGCGACGTAGCTGAATTCGTGAGAATTCAGCCGGCTTTGATGATCGTCTGAAGTCTTACGACTTCAGCTACACCCCAAAGTGAGTGCCATTGGGTTAACGCCGCCTCACTCCGAAAACTCTCACGCTCCGCCTCAGTTGATTCGTATCCCCCTCTTGGTCTCACGCCTTTGCACTACATCCCCGAATCGACCTGCGAGATGTTGCGTGGTGATGCGTCGTCGTTGCGCGGCGACGCTCGCAGCAACTTTCATTACCAGTCGGCACCGCTGTACGTGCTGACCGCCTGTGTCGCCGCGTTGTTGATTGGCGATTGGGTGCTCTCGGTCGGAACATCGCCCTCGACGACCTCTGCCGCCATTGCTGGCCTGACGAAGAACGCCGTCAAGTTGCCGAACGCTTGGTTTGGCTATCGGCTCGCGCTGCTGGCGGCGGTGCTGGGGGGGGCGAGGATTTTGTATCACGCTCTCGACGGGCTGTTGTCCGGGAAGATCGGGGCCGACCTCGCACTGACGATTGCGTGTCTCGCGGCCATCGTGCTGGGTGAGCATGAAACAGCGGGCCTCGTCGTGTTGATCTCGCTGATCGGCGAGAGCCTCGAAGGGTACACGGTTGATCGGGCGCGGTGGGCGGTTCGGCAGTCGTTCGCGTTGCAGCCCGAGGTCGCTCATCTGACGACACAGGACGGGCGCGAACGCGATGTGCCGGTGAAGAACGTGCAGGTTGGCGACTTCGTGATCGTGCGTCCTGGTGAACGAATGCCGGTCGATGGGCGCGTCGTTGCGGGGAAGTCGGCCGTCGATCAGAGCGCGTTCACGGGCGAGTCACTGCCGATCGACAAGGCTGTCGGCGACCGCGTCTTCGCCGGAACGCTGAACCAATTCGGCGCGTTGACCGTCGTGAGCGAGGCACTCGGCGATCAGACGGCACTCGCCCGCGTGGCGCAACAGGTCGGAGCGGCTCAGTCGCGCAAGGCCGATCTCGAACGGATGGCCGACAGGCTGGCGAAATGGTTCCTGCCAGCGGTCCTCACCGTCGCCGTGTTGACTCTGTTCGGCTGGCGGATCGGCACGGGATCGTGGTCACGCGGCGTGCTGCCCGCGCTCGGTGTGCTCGTCGTCGCGTGTCCGTGCCCGCTCGTGTTGGCAACGCCGTGCGCGGTGATGGCCGCGCTGGCGTGGTTGGCTCGACGCGGCGTGGTCGTGCGCGGTTCGCAAGCCCTCGAACGACTGGCCCGTGTCGATACGTTTGCCTTCGACAAAACCGGCACGCTGACGCAGGGAACGTTCGCACTGGGTGAGATCATCCCAACGAGCGACCTTTCATCGCCCGACATCCTGCGCCTCGCCGCCATCGCCGAACGACACAGCGAACACTTGCTGGCACGACTCATCGTGAGATCGGCCGAAGAGCAGGGCCTCGTGATTCCAGCTCCTGTGGATTTCGAGACACTCCCCGGAGCGGGCGTCATCGCGCGCGTGAACGCCTCTGACCTCACGACTCTTGTTCCCTCGCCCCCGTCTTCGGGGGAGAGGGCTAGGGTGAGGGGGCCAAGCGGCGAGAACGCTCAAGCACTTCAATTCGCCGCCGCCCTCAGTCAAAGCGAAGAAAGAACCCCTCACCCTAACCCTCTCCCGACCACCGAAGCGGCGGTGCCCGAGGCGAGGGGCGAGGGGACAGGAGAAGACCACGCTTCACCCTCAACCCTCGACCCTCAACCCTCAACCTTCCACACCGTCGTCGTCGGCAACCGTCGTGCGTTGGCTCAGGGTGAGATCGCTTTCTCGGACGATGTTGTGTCGCTACTGAAGCAGCGCGAGTTGGCTGGCGAATCGCCGCTCGTGGTGGCTGTGGATGGGCGTGTCGTCGGTGTGATGGGTGTGCGCGAGACGATGCGGCCCGAATCGGCGGGCGTCTTGCAGGAACTGCGCGAGGCGGGTGTCACGCAGTTCGCACTGCTCACCGGCGACCGGCCTCAACCGGCCGATGCGGTGGTGAGATCGCTCGGTTTGTTCGACCATGTGGCAACCGAGCAGCTTCCTGCCGACAAGGCCGCTTGGATTGAAGCGGCTCGTGGCGCGGGGCGTTGCGTGGCGATGGTCGGTGACGGAACGAACGACGCTCCCGCACTGGCTGCGGCCGATGTGGGGCTGGTCTTAGGTCGAGCCGGTGCGGATCTCGCGGCCGAGGCGGGGGACATTCTGTTGCTCGGCGATCCGCTTCGTCCGCTGCCGGGCTTGTTGAAGTTGTCGCGTGCGCTGGTTCAGAACATCTGGCAAAGCATCATCCTGTTTGCGTTCGGACTGAATGGACTCGGTGTGTTGGCCTGTTCGTTCGGTTGGCTCAGTCCCGTCGGTGCCGCGCTCTTTCATGAAGTTGCGTCGCTCGCCGTGATGGCCAATGCGATGAGACTCCTGTGGTTCGATGGCTGGTCGGGTGCGCAGGCGACTCGCGTCACGAACGCCTTCATCGGCACGGCGGATTTGATCGCGGTCGCCGCATCGCCGTCGCGCTGGGTCTTCTGGCTGATCGAACGGCGGGAACTCGGGGCGAAGCTGTGCGCGGCGGGACTTGTCGCGGCCTGGTTCGTGTCCGGCGTGGTCGTGCTGAGTGAGAACGAGCACGCGCTCGTGACCCGCTTCGGTCGCTACGAAACGACACTGACGGCAGGCCCGCACTGGCGCTGGCCGTGGCCGCTCGAACGAGTCTCGCGCGAGAATGTCGATCGCGTGAGAAGCGTGGGGATTGGATTCCGGGGGAAGGAGTCAGGGGGCGGGAGTCAGGGATCAGGAGGCAGGAGACAGGAGGCAGGAGGCAGGCCGTCCAGCGGACGAGATCCGCGACTGCTGGAACAGGGCATCATCGAATGGACCAGCTCGCATGGTGAGCGCGATGCCGATGCGCTGGACAGCGAATCGCTGATGCTCACGGCGGATGAAGTGCCGGTCGATCTCTCGGCCGAGGTGCAGTATCGCATTGTCGATCTGAAGCAGTTCGCGTTGGGAGGGACTCGGCGGCCGGATGACGTGCTGCGTGCTGCGGCCGAAAGTGTGCTGCGCGATCTGGCGGCCAGAGCCTCGCTCGATGAACTGCTGACGGAACGACGTGCCGAGTTGGAACGGCAGTCTCTCGCACAGTTGCGTCGCCGCGTCGCAGACTATGCGCTCGGCATCGAGATCGTCGATCTGCAATGGCTCGACGTTCATCCGCCGAAGGCCGTCGTTCCCGCCTATCGTCAGGTCGCCGATGCCCTTGAAGATCGCGAACTGCTGGTCAACGAAGCCGATGCCTATGCCGATCGCGTGTTGCTCGGAGCGGTCGGTGAAGAGGCCCTGCGATCTCTCAAGCAGTCGAACCCGATGGCAGCCACACTACGCGATGTAATAGGAGAGACAGCGTCACGGGCGCGGGCCGATTGGACGTTGGACGATACGCTCTGGAAGCGACTGATCGAGGTCCGCTCCGACGGTTCAACACTCCTTTCGGGGAGTGCGGCCGCGAGTTTGAACGAGGCTCACGTCACGGCCGAGAAGCGCCGGACATCGGCCTCGTCCACGGCAAACCGCTTTGACCGACTGCTCTCCGAATACAAGCTCGCTCCGCGTCTGACGAGCCTCAAACTCTATTGGGACGCCGTGACCGAGAGCCTCGCTCAACGACCGCTGACCATCGTCGATCCGAAAGCGGCGGGACGGCAGCATCTCTGGCTGGGCGAGGGACCAAACTTGCCACTGGCACCCACGTTCCAGGTTCCCGCACGAACCGAGTCGCCGACCGAGAGTCGCGAGCCGTTGAAGACCAACGAGTAGTAACGAACGGCAAGAGTTGCCTGACCTGCACTCACCCGAATTGCGAGTTTTGAAGTTGCGTTCTTTGGGATTTCAGCCCCAACGGGGCAACCCTAAGTTAGCTCAGGGCAAGCGACCAACGGGAGCGCCGCCCTGGGTTCCAAGTGTCCTCGAATTCAAAGCCCCGAAGGGGCGACCCTAAAACGCTCGCAGGAGAGTGCCGCCCTTTCAGGGCTTGAGATTCACGGAAACCGCTAACCCAGGGCGTTGCCCTGGGCTGGCATAACGTCGCCCCTTTGGGGCTGAAAACCCCAAAGGGGCAACTTCAAAAAGTGTGAACGAGGGCGTCGATCGACTTCGCCCTCGTTCACACTTCGGGTTGGTGTCTTCAAAACAATTCGGCAATCGGACGGCCGCTGGCGAGGATCGGGATCGGGCGGTTTTGACGGTCGCGGATCGTGCTGTCGGAGTCGATGCCGAGAACTTTGTAGATGCTCGCGAGCAAGTCACCCGGGCCGAGCGGTCGGTCGAGTGGAGCCGCACCGGTCGAGTCGGTCGAGCCGATGATCTGCCCCGCTCGAATGCCGCCGCCCGCCAACACGGCTGACATCGCGCCGGGCCAATGGCCTCGCCCCGCACCGGCGTCGATGCGCGGGCCGCGACCAAATTCCCCGAAGCAGGCGACCAGCACGTTGTCCAACTGGCCGCGTTGTTCGAGGTCACGAATCAGTGTCGAGACCGCTTGGTCATAAGGCGGCAGACGCTTTCGCAGGTTCTTCTCGATCGTGGTGTGATCGTCCCACCAATCGACATCTTTCTCGTACAGGTTGATCGTGACGAACGACACACCGGCCTCGACCAACCGCCGCGCGAGGAGGGCGGACTGACCAAAGGCATGGCGACCGTAAGCGTCTCGCAGCGCGGTCGGTTCCTCGGACAGATCGAAGGCGTGACGGGCGGCCGAGCCGGTCGTGAGTTCCATCGCCTGCCGCTGCACGTCATCGAGCGCGGTGTATTCGAGGCTGACATCGACTCGCCGCGCGAGTCGGTCCAAATGGCGATGCAACGCGCGCCGATCCTCGACTCGCGGCAACGTGACATCGGCTGGGAGACTGAAGCTCGGACTGCTGTAGTTCCCGAGACTCGGATCGCCTCCCGCATCGAGCGCGTTGTGTCGCGAACTGAGGAACGCCGCGTGTTCGTAAAAGCCGAGGTGCTTGCGATAGTCCTCGGGAATGCAAACGTAGGCGGGCATCCCGGCACCGTTGCTCCCCTTCAACGCCGACACGATCGAACCCTGCGACGGATGCTGCTGCCCTTGCTGTCGAGCGTTGAGCAGCGGATAGCCGGTCTGCAACCAATGCGTCGCGTCGTCATGAACGGCCAAGTGGTGGGAGATCGAGCGGATCACGGCCAGCTTGTCCGCGATGGCCGCATGACCTGGCATCAAGTCGCACACAGAGAGGCCGGGTAATCTGGTGTCGATCGGCGTGAACGGACCGCGCACTTCGGGGACCGCCTGCGGCTTCATGTCGATCATGTCGAGATGCGACGCACCTCCCGATTGAAAGAAAAAGATGACGCTCTTTGAACGACCGTTCCCCTCACGCAAGTTCGCCGTCGAACCAGCCAAAGAACTTTGAGCCTCCGCCGCTTGAGCCTCGCGCGCCCTCAACAAGTCAGCCAGCGAAAGCCCACCCGCCGCGAGGCCACCCACCGTGAGAAAGCCTCGTCGCCCGAGACCACGCTGTTGACCAACCGGCTGTCCGACGATGTTCAGCATCATTGCCTCCACGATCTCAGGTCGATGGCGTTAGAACCGGAGGAACGAAAGACGACAATCGCGACAGCGATTGCAGCACTGATCGTTGGGATCGAAAACGACCGATGCCGAGTCTAGCCAAGGTGTGCGACTCAACGTAGGGTAAGCCTCTGGCTTGCCCACTTTTCGACTAATGCCCTGTCCGTTCTTAATTTGGGAGTAGCTGAAGTCGTGAGACTTCAGAAAACGCAGAACTCTTACGAGTTCGGCTACCCCAAAATTAAGACCGGATGGGGCACTAGATTTACGGGCAAGCGAGACGCTTACCCTACGTTTTTCGACGGGCGGCTGGAACTCACTTCGCGGGCTTGGCCTTGCTCTTCTCGTACTCGGCGAGGATCCCTTCGGGGTCATCGTTGAAGGCGTCTCGACAGCCAGTGCAACAGACGTAGTAGGTCTTCCCTTTGTGCATGACGGCCATCGTTCCGAGGCCGCCCGTCACGACACAGACGGGACCGCTGATGCCAGCGGCGGCGAGGCGTGTCCCCTCGCGCTGATACCCGACCTCGGCCACGCGCGAGTAAAACGACTGCTGCTCGGGACGCTTCTCGAACAGCAGCGTCATTCGATTTTCGTTGAGGGTGGTCAGCGTGAGTCGATGAATTTCGTTCGTCTTCGCATCGACCTCCGACTCTAGCACGAGCCGCTTGTCTTCGAGTTGGCCTTGGTATTCGCGAGTCGCATCGTCGAGCAATGTCGCCTTCAACGTGAACTTCTTGGACTTCTCGTCATAGCCGAGCAGCGCCGACTTCCACTGCTTGCCCGTCTCCACGTTCAACCGAATGCCCGTACTCTTCGGCTTCAGTTCCCACACGGCGACGGCCTTCTCCTGCCAAGCTCCCTGCTGTGAAGCTCGCTTCGGTTGGCCCACGCCGCGCCAACCACCAATCAAACCGTTGTACTCGCGCAGCGCGTCGATGGACGACGCTTTCACCTCGGCTTTCGCGTTCGGTTCATCGCATGAGGCGACCCATGCGGTGGACAGGCTCAGAGCACCAATCAGGACGAGCAGGCCAGAGAGTCTGAGCGTGATCATGGTGGAAGCACGGCGAAGCATGATGTCATCTCACTCGATAGAGGACGGGAACACGTTGGAGTAGAGAACCGTGAACGGCACGTCGCTTGTTCTCAAACAGGCGAACCCCACCGGGCTTGTCCCGGTGGAAACAGGTCTTTGCACTACTTGCTCATTCACTCGAACGCGACGAGTAGTGCAAAAACCCGCGAGCCACCGGGGCAAGCCCGGTGGGGTCGCTTGCTTAAGGACTTGTTCACGACTCAGTTTCGACCAATTCCAGGGGACGGGTTCAGTCGCATTGTCTGTTCCGTGCGGTGATTATTGAAGGGACTCGTTCCGAGGTTCAATGGTGACACCCCACAAATGTGTCAGGCAGCTCGCCAACTCGCCGCGTGGCCTTCCCGAACTGCGCCGCTCAAGACTCTCGCCACAGGCTCGTTCCCGCGACAACCGCTCATTTTCCGCCGGTTGATTCCACTTGGTGGCCGATTCGTTCTGGACTACAAACGGCGGCGAAGATTCAACCCACGATCGACCGCGACGGGTCGGTGACTCATCACAACAGCATCCGTTTCAAAGAGAGCAGGACGACATGTCGGACAGCACCGCACCAGTCAATGCTGGGGACGATCGGTCGAAGCAAGGTCACACGGAGACGGACAACACGGCGGCGAATGAATCCTCGATGCACCGCAAGTACACGCCCGAGGAATGGCTGGCCAACGTCTACCAAGGAGACGACGCGAAGCAACTGACAGTGCGGTCGGTTGTCACCGGGATGCTGATCGGTGGCGTGATGTCGATCTCAAACCTGTATGTCGGATTGAAGACGGGATGGGGCTTGGGAGTCACGATCACGGCCTGCATCATCGCCTATGCGGTCTTCAACATTCTCGAAAAAATCGTCCCGGCGTATCGCAAGGAACCATTTACAATCCTTGAGAACTACACGATGTCGAGTGCTGCCAGCGCCGCCGGTTACATGGCGTCGGCGGGCTTGGTCTCGGCGATTCCGGCTCTTTATCTTGTCACCGGACGGCAGTTGCTGTGGTGGGAGATGATGGCGTGGCTGTGCGCGGTCTCGCTGCTCGGCGTCTTCATGGCGATCCCGCTCAAACGACAGCTCATCAACGAAGAGGGCCTGCCGTTTCCCTCCGGCATCGCGACGGCCGAGACATTGAAGTCGATGCACTCGGCTGGAGCGGAGGCACTCGGCAAGGCACGGGCGTTGTTTGTTTCGGGACTGGCGGGCGCGTTCGTGGCGTTCTGGCGTGACGGCTTCGCGCCGTTGCTCGAATGGATGTCCACCAAACTGAGCATGGCGTCATTGAAGATGTTTGGTGAGGCGGCCGCGTTCCCGAGTGCGTTTCCGTTGTTCCCCGGAGCGACGGGCGGCGCGCTCCTCAAGAAGTACACGATCGGTATGGAAGGCTCGCTCATCATGTTGGCGGCGGGAGCCATCATGGGAATTCGAGTCGGCATCTCGCTGTTGGTTGGCGCGGTCATTTACTTCGGGATCATCGGCTACTTCCTGCTGGAGAATGACATCGTCAAACCGGGCTATCGCGGCATTGTGTCTTGGACGCTGTGGCCCGCGACGGGAATGATGGTCGCTTCGGGATTGCTCTCGTTTGCGTTTCGGTGGCGCACGGTGCTGAAGGCGTTCGGTGGACTGAGCCGCATCTTCGGAACGGGGGGCGCTGGCGAAGCCGATCCCTTGGAACGAGTCGAAGTCCCCGGTTCGTGGTTCATCATCGGAACGCTCATTTCGGGAGCGGCCTGCGTGATCCTCGGCGACATGCTGTTTGGCATTCAGTGGTACATGGGGATCATCGCCGTCCTCGTCACGTTTTTGTTGTCGATCGTCGCCGCACGGGCCACGGGTGAGACCGACATCACGCCGATCGGTGCGATGGGCAAGATCACGCAGTTGCTGTACGCCGTCATCACGCCACGAGTGATCGCCGAACAGTTCATCACGACGAACCTGATGACCGCGTCGATCACAGCCGGGGCCGCATCGCACTCCGCCGACCTGCTGACCGATTTGAAGTCGGGTTATTTGCTCGGGGGCAATGCACGCAAGCAGACGGTGTCACAGTTGTTCGGGGTTCTGGCGGGAACACTCGTCTGCGTGCCGGTCTATTGCCTGATCGTGAAGCCCGAAGACCTCGGCACAGAAAAGCTCCCTGCTCCCTCCGCCAAGGTCTGGCAGGGTGTCGCCGAAATGCTCGGCAGCGGCATCGACAAGCTGCCGCGAGGAGCACTGGTCGCAATGCTGATCGGTGGCGCGATCGGCATTGTGCTCGCGCTGTTGGAAGAATTCGTCCCGAAGAAACATCGCCACTGGATCCCGTCGGCAACGGGACTCGGCATCGCGGGAGTCATTCCCGCGTTCAACTCGATTGCGATGTTTCTCGGTGCGTTGGTGGCGTGGACTCTGGCGAAGACGGCTCCGAAGACCGACGAGAAGTACACGGTCGCCGTTTCATCCGGCCTGATCGCCGGTGAATCACTGATGGCCGTCGCGATCATGCTTTGCGGTGAAGGCCCGCAGCTTCTGAAGACGCTGTTCGGGCTTGGAAAGTGATCCGCGAGCCGGACTCAATGCTTCCGTGGTCGTCGATCGAATGCGTCTTCAACCGAGAGTGGTGGATCGCGAGCGATTACCGAGGAAGGCTCAATGGATGGATCGGCCTCAAAGAATGAAATCGGCGCATCACGGGCCAACGAGCCGAATCGTGATGCGCCGATTGTTCATTATGAATTAGGCGACTCAACTCGAATCAGTAGCCTTCCGATGTGTTGGCCGAAGTGCCGCAAACCAAATCGCAGCTCGTATTGCGATCGCAATCGTCGGTTGCATCACTGAAGGAACTACCAGCAACGGAACTCTTTCCCTTGTAACCATCCTTCGCAACGAATCCGGTGTAAGCGTACGACTGGTTTAAACTACCGATCGCATTGGAGATGTCGTTCAGTTCGGTGTTGACCGAAACCGCGACTTCGCTCAGGCCGACAACCATCGCCAGCACGCCAATGGTCAGCACCAAGGCCAGCTCGGCCGAGACGATCAAACCGGCTTCATCGATCCACAGTTTCTTCAGCATGAAATAACTCCCAAGTTGTTTGAAATGATGTTGTGAACATTTTCGGAAAGGCGTGCCTCCCGCACTCCTGCACGAAATCCGTCGCCAAACGGAAGGCTCGTGAGGTTCGATCCATCGCGATCCCGGTCTCCGAATTGACCCGTGATCGTTGCTCGAAACAGTCCAACGCCCGTGAATTACTTCGCACTGCAAACGTGCGATCGACTGGCCAGTCTGGGAGGCGTTTGATGCTGCAAGGCGAAGGAACCAGATAGCAGTGGGCGTGCCACACGCGGTCGGCCTTAACAGGTTGTCAACCCGCGCAAATCGCACGCGAACAGGACGAGACGCCTTGCCAGACAGCGGTTTTCGCTGTGAGGGACAGACGCGGAAATTTTTGTCGCCTCTAGGTCACTTGTCAGAGCGCTTCGATCTCTCATCGAGCAGTCAATCTGGTTCGACGCGATGCAGACCAAGTGTTGCTGGACGATGTGGAGAAACGGCAACGCGCGCAGGTGCGCTGTTGCCGTTCGACATCACGCTTCGGCAACCGATCCGCAGAGTCGGCACGATCATTTTTCAAAGTGAGGGGATCGTGTGTCCATGATCGTGCGCATTTGACAGACGGCGAACGGAACACGAGGCGCGTCGTCTCACAACGAGCGGATCGTTGGTGTAACCCAGTGTGGTCGCAAGGCGAGCGGCAGAAGTTGTCATACCGGCAATTGAAGCCTGCGCAAGCGAAGCCTTGGAATGTCGAGCATCCTTCGCTTGCGCGTCAGGCTTCGATGGGGACGCTTTTTCGTGCCGCTCGCCGTAACAGAACAGCCTGCTGAAAGTACGCGGAGTCCAATTCCATCGTGCTGGAAGCGCGATGAAAACAGGCACGTTGGAAACATGCCCCGCGTTTTCAACAGGCTAAAGAGCTGTGCATTTACTACGTCCGAGAATTCGCTCGGGCTTCACTGTACTCATCTTTCTGCCGCTCTCTTTCTGTCTCCCCGCTTCAGTCTTGCAGGAAGATGGAGACAGAAAGAGAGCGGCAGAAAAATGACAGAGCCAATAGTCGGAACTGGAGCGGAAAGTCTGCCGATCCAGCAAATCAGGGCGTCATTCTGAAAACGGTGCCACGCACCCGACAGCCATTCTCGAACGTAGCAAAGTACAGCCCCTGAGTCGCTCGAAACGCTTTGAGAGATGGCCTGCTGCGCGCCGGATCACACTTGCAGGTGATCGAGGGCCTCGACCGTGGGCATCAGGTAGCTGACGTAGAACGGCCCGAACTCGGCGTACTTTGCGGAGGCGGTGTCGAAGCGCATCGTGTAGACGATGTCCTTGATGTATGCGGGGTTTCGTCCCCACAGCGTTACGCCCCACTCCCAATCGTCGAAGCCGGTCGATGCGGTGATGAGTTGCGAGACCTTTCCGGCGAACTTCATCCCGCTCGTGGCGTGTTCGGCCATCAAGCCGGATCGCACACTGAACGGCTCGGTGAACCAGTTGGCAATCGGGTGACGCGCCTTGTTCATCGGATAGAAACAGGTGACGGGCCACGCCGGGAAATCGGGGCACAGCCGCTGGCGATTCATCATCGGCAGCCGCTGGCTGTAGGCCGCGACTTTGGCGGCATAAGCAGGATCATCGGGCGAGACCCCTTCACGACACAGCCGCTCCGAGTACTGCTCGATCGTCGGCACGTACTCGGAGATTTCCGTGATCGAGACGAACGAGTATGTCGGGATCAACACCGAACCGAGCGAACTCGAACGAACTCCCTGCCGAATGCCGTCGATCAAGAGCGGATCCGGATCCATGATCATCAGGCCGAG
This sequence comes from Schlesneria sp., assembly GCA_043746775.1. Taxonomy (GTDB): domain Bacteria; phylum Planctomycetota; class Planctomycetia; order Planctomycetales; family Planctomycetaceae; genus Schlesneria. Next base: position 384 of record JAYTQJ010000713.1, on the reverse strand, counting down.
ATCGGCCTTGTGGCCGGAGACGACCGACGTTTGGAGACGCTGCGGCGCACCGGGTCGCTCCGCGTCGAGCAAGTGAACGAGGACTTCTCGTCCCTCGGCGAGTTGTGCTTCCGAAAGTTGCTTCAACGCGGCTTGATCCACGCGGTAGTAGAGATGCAGGCAGTGCCAGCCTTCGGCCAGTTTGGTGCTCGGATCGGGCAGAGCTTGCGGTGCGTGAGTCGGTCGAGACACAGAGTGGTCCATTCATTCGGAAAAACGCAGGGTAAGCGTCCCGCTTGCCCGTGAGGGCAACGCCGTTAAGGATTTCGGAGCTACAAAACAGGGCCAATCGAACGTAGCAGAAGTCGTAAGACTTCTGGAGAGTCATCGGGTCGTCAGAATTCT
>JAYTQJ010000712.1:0-2917 GCA_043746775.1 Schlesneria sp. | reverse complement strand
GAAGTGGTGAGCCGGGCGGCGTCAGCCCTCGGACTCTTGAGATTGCCGCTAACAATCCGAGGGCTGACGCCGCCCGGCTCACCCGATTTCGACTTTTGTCGGAAACGTCACAGATTGCATCCACCACAGAACGGCCAAACTCATGGACCTCGACGACACCATTTGCTACTGCTTCCACATCTCGAAGCGCAAGATCGTGAACTTCGTGCGCGTCCATCAACCGCGCCGAGCCAGCCAGATCAGCGAGTGTGGCGGAGCAGGCACGGGCTGCGGCTGGTGCGTGAACTATCTCAAACGCTACTTCGCCCAAACCCAAGGTTCATCGAGCGAAGCCCACCTGCCGCCAGTCCCCCCGTCCCTCACCGAAGCCGACGCCCTCACTCCCACCGACTACGCCCAACAACGCGCCGCCTACATCAAAGCCGGTCACGGCAAACCCGCCGCCGGAGCTATCCCACTGCCGGAATAGAAGGCGACTCAGCAACCCTGTTCAGCCTCCTCTGGTCGCCTTTGAAACTCGACACCCCTCCGCTGACCATACTTGACCGCACGGTGAGAACGTGGCGTTAAGATTTCGCTCCGTCATATACGGACTGCTCGCGTAGCGTCTCATAGAGGCGGACGGGGCCAAGCAGTATCGCCTTGAGGCCGTTGCGAACGACCTCGGAATTCAGGGCCTGACTGCTGAGCGAGGTGTGTGCATCCAAAGCCGCGATGATGGCGTTCATGAGTCCCGTGTCTAAGTCGGGCGAGTTGGCGAATTGTTCTTTGGTGTTGTTGTTCGCCTGCATGGTCAGTGTTGCGGACTCTCGCAATTTTACGGCGACGCAATCAACGAATGAGACCTGATCGCCGTCGGTCGTGTCGCCGCCGAACAGATCATTCACCTTCTGGATGATCTCGCTCATCAGGGCTTTCAGCTTCTCTTGAACGCTGCCGCCGCCGACTTCGGTGAGTGGTTCCAGCTTGGGGTTGTCGCCCTCGCCAAGCGGCATCGACTGTTTGCCTTGGGGCTTCAGCTTGTGGTGAGTCAACACGACTTTCGACAGGTCGATCCCTTCACGCTCGCGGCCGAACTCTAACAGTCGCAAGACTTGTTTGAAGAAGATCGAACGCTTCTCGATGTCCGTGTTGCCATAGTCGAAGATTTGCGAGAGGTAGGTGTAGAGCCGCTGAAACGCCCCCATGTCGGACTGAAACAGCAGTAAGGCGTTCAGTTCGTTCTGTGCGGTCTCGGTGGCCGCTCTGTCCTTCTGCTCCTTGGCGAGCTTCAACGCCGCTTGAGCCGCCTTGTACTTCTTGTGAAGCCGATCGACGACCGGCTCAACCGCATCGACGAGTTCGCTCTGCTTGGCGTTCGGCTTGAGTTCGACAACGACGACGCGATCAATCTCGAAATCGTCGTAGTGTCCGGCCGCGTCCAGCTTGGCTCGCAGGTTGTAGACGAGATGTGGGTCGGTGACGTCGGCCAGTCCGGCCGTTGTGTGATAGGTCTTAAACGCCTCCAAGATCTCTTTGGAGTCGTTCACGAAATCCAGAACGTAGGTCGTGTCCTTGCCGGGGTGAGCACGATTCAGCCGCGACAGCGTTTGCACGCCCTGAATGCCGGCCAGTCGTTTATCGACGTACATGCCACACAGCAGCGGCTGATCGAAGCCCGTCTGGAATTTGTTCGCCACCAGGAGAATCTGGTACTCGTCCCCTTTGAACGCTTCTCGGATATCGCGACCTCGCAAGTTGGGGTTTAGTTCCTTGCTGTTCTCGGTGAACGAGTCGGGGCCGGAGTCTTTGTCAGTCACTTCGCCGGAGAACGCGACCAAAGATCGAATGGGGTAAGCCCGCGACTTGATGTACTTGTCGATCGCCAATTGCCACCGAACCGCCTCGACACGGCTACCGACGACGACCATCGCCTTGGCCTTGCCCTTCAGGAGCGGTGCGACGTGCTGGCGGTAGTGCTCGACGACGATTTCCACCTTCTGCGAGATGTTGTAGGGATGCAGTCGAACCCAGCCCATGATCCCCTTCATCGCCGCGCTGCGTTCGACTTCCTTCTCATCCCACTCCTTGCCCTCGTGAGCCAGCTTGAACGCCAGCTTGTAGGTCGTGTAGTTCTGAAGCACGTCGAGGATGAAGCCTTCTTCGATCGCCTGTCGCATCGAATAGACGTGGAACGGTGCGGGGATGTTGTCCTTGGCGGGCTTCCGCGAGGGATCAGGAAGCGTGCCGAACAACTCCATCGTCTTGGTCTTCGGCGTCGCCGTGAACGCGACAAACGTGATGCCCGCGTCGTCTGCTCGTGAGGCCATCTGAGCGGCCAGAATGTCTTCGGTGCTGACCTCGCCTCCGTCGCCGAGTTCTTGCAACTCTTCAGCCGTCAGCACGGCCTTCAGCTTGGAGGCTGCTTCGCCGCTCTGCGAACTGTGAGCCTCATCGGCAATGACGGCGAATCGCTTGCCCTGTGTCGCGGCGAGTTCGCGCACCTCCTTCAGAGCGAATGGGAAAGTCTGAATGGTGCAGACCACGACTTTCTTGTCGCCGGACAGTGCCGCCGCGAGTTCGCCGCTCTTGCTGCTGCTCTCGCCTTTGATCGTGGCGACGACACCGGTGGTCCGCTCGAAATCGAAGATCGCTTCCTGCAACTGCGTGTCGATCACCTGGCGGTCGGACACCACCAGCACCGAATCGAACAGCTTGCGGTTCTCCGCATCGTGCAGGTCAGCCAGAAAATGTGCCGTCCAGGCGATCGAGTTCGTCTTCCCGGACCCTGCCGAATGCTGGATCAGGTACTTGCCCCCCGGTCCTTCTTTCAGCACGGCCGCCTGGAGCTTTCGGGTCGCGTCAAGCTGATGAAACCGGGGGAAGATGACCTTGGCGATCTGCTTCTTCTTGTCCTTCTGCGCCACCAGATACCGGC
>JAYTQJ010000711.1:0-2917 GCA_043746775.1 Schlesneria sp. | reverse complement strand
CACGCGCAACAGCGCCGCAAAATCCAGGTCTCGTAATGCGGTGAACCGCCGCTCTTGCGCCAACCTTTGCTGCTGGAAGGAGAGCCGATCAATGACGTACTTCGTCCACCATTCCGCCGAGATTTTCGGAAGGCTCTCGGAAAGAAACCGCTCCAATTCGGCGGTTGCTGCCTTCAAAAGGTCGTTCATGGAAGCGTTCGATTTTAATGGGATGCGAATCGCGGATGTTGTTCTCTCGCACCAGCGTAAGCCCGCAAGATTCTCTGCGAAAGCGAAACACATCCCGCCTCATCCCGATACGTCCCTTTGCTCGCGGCCGTGATGGTCACGGTCCAACCGCCGCTGACCGGGAACACCAGCCGCGTCCCTTTCGGATGCGACCGCTTCCGACCTTTCTTCTTGCGAACAGCGGCGGCAACTTGCCGCGTGGTCAACCCGTCAACGGTGACTTGTTCCAACACGTCCCGTTGACTCGTGGCGGTCGGAAGTTTGGAGAGTTCATACGCCGCACGGGCGGGCAGCCTCCCGTCGCTGACCTGTTGTTGCAGGTCACGCGGCAACTTGAGCAAGGCCAGCGACCGTGTGACTTTGGATGCCGGAATGTGCAACGTCTCGGCCAGTTGTTTGCTGCTCCAATCATTGAGTTGAATCAGCTTCTCGAACGCATGGGCTTCTTCAATGGGCTGTAAGTCCTCCCGCAAGAGATTCTCAATCAATTGCTGCTCCAGAATCTCGGACTCGGTGAGTTCTCCTTCATGGAAGTAACAGTCGATGCTCGGCAGCCCTGCCCGGACGGCGGCTCGGTAGCGGCGTTCACCGGCGACGATCACCCATTTGGCGTGTGACTCGGACCACCGGACGTGAATTGCCGAAAGCTGTCCCTTGTCCCGAATGCTCTGAGCCAGTCGCTCGATGGCATCGGGGTCGAATTCTGTTCGCGGCTGATGTGGGTCGGGCAGGATTTGGTTGATGGCCAGCTTGCCCGCGTTGCGGAGCGGTCGGGGGCCGAATGCGATACTGGTTCGCGATGCACCAGGGCCATCTTGAAGGCCGTGGCTTCCGGCACGACGGTTTGCAACACCCTGTCGCCGTAAAGTTGGCGGAGCTTATGTTCGTAGGCTTGATGCACGAGCAATCGCCGGTCGGCGCGCGTGACCAAGTGACCCAGCAGTCGCAACCGGAAATTCAACAACCGTGCTCGGTCAATCGCTTGATGGACGGCCCGCAATCCCTGCGTGCCAAAATCTTCTGGCGGGACGGGGATCACCAAAAAGTCAGCGGCCACGAGTGCGTTCCAACTGCACTGATACAGATTCGGCGGACAATCAATCAGCGTGATGTCGGCCGCTGGCCGTTGCTCCAGAAACCCGGCGAGAACGTGTTGCTTGAGTCCGAACGACTCCGGCTCTGGGGTATTGTGCCGAGCCAAGTGCTGATTCGCTGGCAACAACGCGATGTTTGGAATCGACGTGTCGATGACCAAATCTTGCGGCGTTGTGGAGTCATCATTGAACAATGCCGCCAGCGTTCTGTCGGCGGGGAGCATCTCGACTGTGCTCGAACCGAGAAACGCTTGGCTCAACGATCCTTGAGGGTCGGCATCTATCAACACGACGCGGTGGCCTTGTAGCGCAAACGCTCCAGCCAAGTGAAAGCACGACGAACTTTTTCCGCAGCCTCCCTTCTGATTGATGAACGCGATGACCAAGTGACCTCGTGCGTTGTGACTTGGTGGAAATTGCCCGTGGCAATTTTCCGCCAGGCTCTCAAGATTCTTAGAATTCTCATGCCACAGTCAGCGGAAAATGGCAAGCGGTATCGGCGTCGAAAACAGCTTTCGTTGACGCGGCAATCGTGGTACGGCTGGGAGCATGAACTCTCGGACGCCGAATATCGTGAAACGAACTAAGCGATTGGATTCGTCCGCGACAACACCGGCTCGCCACGGTATTGCCCAACTCACATTGGTCGAGCATTCGCTCTGCCCACTGCATTCGTCAGGAATTGGTGACTTGCCGCGAACACACGTCAGCCGGTTCGCGTATCGAGATCCGTCAGGACAAAAGCAAACGGGAACCGCCCGCGTGTATTGCCCGAAAGGGTTGCTGCCGAGCGATGAATTCTTCCTGTGGGGCCTGCTGGCGTTGACCTGTTCGCAGCCCACACTCGAACCGGAGTTCCACGCAACACCGCATTACTGTTTGCGTGAACTCGGCGTCATCGACACTGGCAGTCGAGGGGGAAAGAACTATCAATTGTTTCGTCAGGCATTGGCTCGGTTGGCGGCGGTGACGTATCAGTGCGACCGGTTCTATGACCCGATTCGCCGGGAGCACGCCGATGTCAGCTTTGGATTCTTGAGTTATCGGCTGCCGCTTGATCCGCATTCGTCGCGAGCGTGGCGGATCGTGTGGGATTCGCTGTTTCTGGAAATGGTCGGCGCGGTCGGTGGCCGACTGACGTTTGACCTCGAAACCTATCGCGGACTGGATGCCGCCAGCCGCCGATTGTTTCTGCTGCTGCAAAAAGTTTTCTGGCGTCGGCGAGTCTCTCCGGTTTTCGATGTCCGGCATCTGGCGGTTGATGTGCTCGGTTTCTCGCCGTCGTTGTCGCAACCCGACTTGAATCGCAAAGTGAAGACGGTGGCTCAACGACTGCTTGCACAACGCCTCATCGCATTGCCGCCGGGCGTGACCGACCCAGCCGAGTTGGTGCAACGGTTGGGACGTGGCGATTTCCGCGTTCAATTCGTTCGCGGGGCATACTTCGACCGCCCGGCACCGCTGCCGAAACGGACTGTCATTGAACGATCGCCGTTATTCGAGGTCTTGCAATCAGTCGGCCTCGAAGTCGCCGCCATTGGCCGAATTCTGGCTCAGAATGACCATTCGCTCGTTCGTGAGTGGGCTGACATCAC